>JAGWUY010000196.1 GCA_028868255.1 Alphaproteobacteria bacterium
ACACGCTGCTCTATGGTGCAAAGCGTTTCAGAACCTTGCGCAAAACGATAACCGAGCTTGCAGGCATGACGGAAGAATCATTGCACTTTTAGGAACGTGAAAGTTCATGCACATAAAAAGATTTGAAGATGCAAAACCCTATGAAGCGCCAAACCACCGCGGCGTTGTGGGCCTTCGTTTACAGGGCCACGAAGAACACGGGCCAAAAAACCAATGGGTTGCCTATTCGCAGTTTTTGCCGGGCGGTGGTGCTGGCCCCGATTCAACTCCGTTTGAAAAAGTCTATGTTGTGTTGGAAGGTGAAATGACAGTCATTGTGAATGGCACCGAAACAGTGTTGCGCACCATGGACAGTTGCACAATTTGGCCAAATGAAACGCGCGAAATTATCAATCGCTCGAATCATGTGTGCAAAATGCTGGTGGTTTTGCCTTATCCAACCGCCACAAAGTGAAGATCATCACTTGACGAGCTTAAAATAATAAGACCAAACTCAAAACAAAAAAGGGAGGAACCAAAATGTCTAAAATAATTCAACTCAATCGCCGAGGTATTCTGAAGGCAAGTGCTGGTTTGATAGCGGCACCAGCCATTTTGCGCCGGGCTTATGCCGCTGATGTTTTTAAAATTGGCAAAGTCGGTCCTGTCACAGGCCCCATTGCCGGTTTTGGTGAAGCCACATCTTGGGTGGTGGATGGTCTGAAGGATGTCATTGGCAAATTGCCGGTGCCAGTTGAAATCATTCAAAAAGACAGTCAATCAAATCCTAACCGCGCTGCCGAAGTAGCAACTGAATTGATTGAAAAAGACAAGGTTCAAATGCTGCTCACCAAAGGCACGCCAGACACGGTGAACCCAGTTTCAGACCAGGCAGAACTGAATGGTATTCCCTGCATTTCCGATGATGCGCCATGGCAAACCTTCTTCTTCGGTCGCGGTGGTGATCCCTCCAAAGGTTTTAAATATACCTATCATGCCTTCTGGGGCCTTGAAGACGTTATCGCCAACTTTCTTGATATTTGGGATAAGTCTGGCGCGGCAAAGATTGTAGGCGGCCTATTCGCCAATGACGCTGATGGCAATGCCTGGGGCGATAAGGAACACGGCTTCCCCGGGCCCTTGGCTGCCGCAGGTTATAAATTGGTTGATCCCGGCCGCTATCAACCCTTGACTAACGACTTCTCCTCACAGATTGCAGCCTTCAAGGAAGCTGGTGTTGAAATTGTAACGGGTGTTATGATCCCACCAGATTTTGCAACCTTCTGGGCCCAATGTGCCCAACAAGGTTTCAAGCCTAAAGTTGTGACCATTGGCAAGGCCTTGTTGTTCCCATCCTCGGTTGAAAGCCTGGGCGATCGTGGCGATGGTCTCACATCAGAAATCTGGTGGTCACCAAGCCATCCTTACAAGTCAAGCTTGACAGGCCAATCTGCCAAAGACCTGTGCGATGCCTATACTGCAGGCACTGGCAAACCATGGACTCAGCCTTTAGGCTTTGCCCACGCTTTGTTTGAAATTGCCTTTGATGTGATTAAGCGCACCAAGGATTTGAAAGACCCTGAAGCCATATTGGCCTCGATTGGAGATACCCAACTCGACACCATCATTGGCCCCATTTCATGGAAGGGCGGTCCAAACAACCCTGTTAAGAATGTGTGCAAAACACCGCTGGTGGGCGGCCAATGGACCAAGACTGCTAAGGGCCTGGAACTGATTATCACCAACAATCCACAACATCCTGAAATTCCAGTGGGCGGCAAGCTCCGCACCATTGGCTAATCTTGATGTGATTTGCCCTTCTCTCTGAAGGGGGAAGGGCAAACATGATTCATAATGACAATTCTCTCCCTTAAAAACTTGAACAAGCGCTATGGTGCCCTGGTGGTCACTGATGGCGTCAGTCTCGACGTGGCCAAAGGAGAGATTGTTGGCATTCTCGGCCCCAATGGCGCTGGAAAAACCACACTGTTCAATTTGATTGCGGGCACCGTTCAGCCAGATTCCGGCCAAGTATTTTTTAATAATCAAGATGTGAGCAACCAAACCGCCGCACAGCGTTGCAAAATGGGCGTGTCGCGGTCATTTCAAGTTCCGCACCCCTTCACCGGCATGACAGTTTTTGAAAACATACTGGTGGGTGCTGCCTTCGGTCGCAACAATGCTGATCCCGAAGCCCACGCCCTGAAGACCATGGAGATCACAGGCATGAAGCCAAAAGCCAATCATTTGGCAGGCTCCATCACCCTGCTAGAACGCAAACGCTTGGAAATGGCAAGAGCCTTGGCAACTGAACCAGAACTTTTGCTGCTGGATGAAATTGCTGGCGGTTTAACTGAGCGGGAATGCCAATCATTGCTGGCCGCCATAAAAGATGTGCATTCATCGGGCGTTACAATTGTGTGGATTGAGCATGTAGTCCACGCGCTTTTGTCTGTGGCGCAGCGCTTGGTGGTTTTAAATTTTGGCAAATTGATTGCCGATGGAAAACCAGAAGATGTGATGCGCAGCAAAGATGTGAAAAGTGTTTATCTGGGCGAGGATGCCCATGCCTGACAGCATTCTCAAAGTTGAAAATCTCGAGAGCTGGTATGGCGACGCACAGGTGTTGCATGGGCTTTCATTTGAATTGAAAAAAGGCGAAGTGCTGGCGCTTATCGGCGCTAACGGCGCAGGCAAAAGCACATTGTTGAAATCTATCGCAGGCTTGCTGCCTAAAAAAACTGGCACAATTTCTTTTCACAGCACCCGAATAGATCACCTTGCCGCCAATGATATTGTGGCCAAAGGTGTAGCGCTGGTGCCGGAAGGGCGCAGGCTTTTTCCGTCTTTGTCCGTTGAAGAAAATTTGATTTTGGGTGGGCAGGTGGCGCGCAAGGGGCCTTGGACCTTGGCTGAAATTTACAACCTCTTTCCTATTCTGAGTGAAAAGCGAAAATTGCCAGCAACATCGCTTTCCGGTGGCCAGCAGCAAATGGTGGCCATTGGACGAGGCCTCATGTCGAACCCTGATTTGATTTTGCTGGATGAGTTAAGCCTGGGCCTTGCTCCCATTGTGATCAAGGATATTTATGCGCTGCTGTCCAAAATAATCAGCAATGGCCTATCGGCTATTTTGGTGGAGCAAGATGTGAACCGTGCATTGGAATCGGCCAATCATTTTCTGTGCATGCAGGAGGGGCGCATTTCTTTGGCAGGTGCGCCAAAATCATTCAGCAAAGACCAGATTTCAGCGGCCTATTTTGGAATGTAGCAATGGTTTGGTTTAACATCATCATTCAGGGCATTTTGGTTGGCGGGTTATATGCGCTGTTTGCCGCCGGCCTTTCTCTTATTTTCGGGGTCATGCGTCTGGTTAACATCGCCCATGGCGATATGATTGTAGCAGTGGCTTACCTTGCTTTTGTCATCGTAAAAGCAACAGGCTTGCACCCGCTTGCCAGCCTTATCCTGGTCATTCCCATTGCCATGGTACTGGGCTATGCGTTGCAGCGTGGCATTTTAAACCGTACATTGGGCAAGGATATCTTGCCGCCGCTTCTTGTTACATTCGGCCTGTCTGTAATTATTCAAAATGGCCTGTTGCAAATTTTCACGGCAGATAATCGCAAGCTGCAAGCAGGCGCACTTGAAACGTCATCCTTCCCGCTACTGCCGGGAGTGGATATTGGCTATCTGCCATTGCTGCAATTCATCGTTGCCATAGGCGTTATCGCTGGTTTGCAGTATTTGTTTTATAAGACAGCCTTGGGCCGTGCCTTTCGCGCAACGTCGGATGATGCTGAAACGGCCTTGCTGATGGGCCTTGATAAACGCAGGGTTTATGCTTGGGCCATGGCATTGTGTTTTGCAGTAATTGCCATTGCCGGCATATTTCTCGGTGTAAGGACGAATTTTGATCCTGCTATTGGCCCCGGTCGTTTGATCTTCGGTTTTGAAGCGGTCATTATTGGCGGGCTTGGCAATTTGTGGGGAACACTCATTGGTGGCGTTATTCTAGGTGTGGCCCAGGGCATTGGTGCTCAAATAAATCCGGGCGCGCAAGAGCTTGCAGGCCATCTTGTTTTTCTGATGGTTTTGGCCTTCCGGCCAACAGGCCTTTTCCCAAGGATGCAAGGATGAGCCTCAGCTTCACGCGCTCCACCAAAACCAGCCGCATTGCAGCCCTCCTTGCTGTAGTGTTGGTTGCACTGCTCATTGCCACACCCTTTTTGGCTTCCACCGCCACCCAGCAATTGATTGGGCAAATGATGATCTATATAGCGCTAGCATCGTTGTGGAATTTGCTAGCGGGCTACACGGGCCTCGTGTCTGTTGGCCAGCAGGCCTATGTGGGCCTCGGCGTTTATATCATGGTGTCGTTCACAATTTATCTCGGCCTTCATCCTTATTTTGCCATTCCGCTGGCAGGCGTTTTGGCCGCGTTAATTTCAATGCCTGTGGCCAAACTGGTGTTCCGCCTGCAGGGGGCCTATTTTGCAATCGGTACTTGGGTGGTGGCGGAAGTGTTTCGATTAATCGCTTCGCAATTGGGGTCAGTGGGCCTCGGCGGCGGTTCTGGCACTTCCATTCCTACCCCCGTTATGCAGGCTTTGGCTGTGAATAAATTTTGGCGCGAAGCTTCAATTTATTGGCTGGCCCTGTCTTTGGGAATTGGCGCATTAGCTTTGGTTTATGGTCTCTTGCGTTCGCGCATTGGCTTGGCCTTGACTGCAATAAGAGACAGCGAAATTGCCTCATCATCCTTGGGAGTGAATATTGGTCGCATAAAATATGGGGTTTATGTTGCAACAGCTGCGTTAACCGCAATGGTAGGCG
>JAGWUY010000197.1 GCA_028868255.1 Alphaproteobacteria bacterium
AGTTCGCTTTCCTCGGAGCCGCCTTCGCACCCAGCGAAGGAAGGCGGCGAGGAGGGACGTGAACGAACGGGCGTTCCTTGGTGAGCAAGAGCACCTTGGGCTTAGTCTGAAAAAATGGAGGGACGTTGGCATCAAGCATCCCACATTGTCGGTAATCTGTAAAAGGCGGAAATTGCAGAAACAGGCCCGCTCCATCCGCTATCAGTTTAAGTTCGGCAAACTCATTTTTACCGAAGACATTGATGATTTTGTCTTTGATGGCACCCCAATCAATGATGCCGCCAAATCTTCAAGGCTGTTCAAGCTATGAACCGGGCGAAACTCATCCACAAAAGGCATTATCACGCGCACGCCGGTGGCCCGGGCCTCAAACTTGTCGAAACGCAGAAGCGGGTTCAGCCACACAATGCGTCTGGCGCTGCGGCGCAAACGTTGCATTTCTGCGCCTAAGACTTCTGTGTTGTCGCGCTCTAAGCCATCGGTCATCAGCAAAACATGCGCCTGTTGCCCCAGCACGCGCCTGGCCCATTTGAAATTGAATTCGCGCAAGGTGCTTCCGATTCGCGTGCCTCCGTTCCAGTCTTTGACTGCGCCAGACACGCGCGCAATTGCGTCATCCACATCACGGCGGTTGAGATCGCGCGTTACGTTGGTCAGTCTTGTGCCGAACAGAAACACGCTCACACGCGCGCGCTCAGTGGTGAGCGCATGAAGAAAGTGAAGAAACATGCGACTGTAATTCGAGCATGAGCCTGAAATGTCACATAGAACAACCAGCGGTGGCTCTCGGAAGTGCGGCGCCTTGTGGGCCAGTCGAATGCCATCACCACCGCCGTGCAAACTCTGCCGCATAGAGCGGCGCATATCGACCATCCGGCCTGAAGCATGACTTCGAAACCGGCGGGTTTTGATTTCGATCCGGTTCATGTGTAGCTTTGCTATCGCTATGCGGGCTTGCGCTTGTTCGGCCACGCTCATCTGCTCAAAATCCTTGGCACGCAGCACTTCATCAGCTGACGCAGTGAAAGTAGCGTCAATTTCCAGCACATCCATTTTTTGCGCTGGTACGTTTTTTTGCAAGCCTTTGTCGAACATCGACTCCGCGAGGCGGCGATAACCAGCACCTTTTTTCTCGTCATCCCCTTTGCGTGCAATCTGCACATACATCAGCTGCATCAGCTGTTCGAGCATCTTGGGTTTCTTCCAGAACACATGAAACGCCTGCTCAAATATCTCAAGATGCTCCCTTTTTTTTACAAAAACCGCGTTGAGCATCCAATAAAAATCGAGACGTTCTCGCAATACACCAGACTGCGCGGCATCGATGGCATCCAGCACAGCCCCAGAACCGATGGGGAGTCCGGCCTCGCGCAAGACACGGGCAAAATGCATGATATTTTCGGCCAATTTGCCGGTGGTGCCCGTGAATGTCAGCGGCGGCGTGGCCATGGCTTCACGTCTTTTGCATGTGACGGATTTCGTCTTTGACCTGATCAAGAATACGCTTGGCGCCTGAACCTTCCATGCGGGCAATATCATCTTGATATTTCAGCAGCACGCCCAATGTGTCATTCACCATTTGCGGGTCAAGTGATACGCAGTCCAGCTCATGCAGCGCCGTCACCCAATCTAGGGTTTCTGCAACACCCGGTGCTTTATAGATGTCACCTTTGCGCAGAGCTTGCACAAAGGCCACCACCTCTCGCGCCAATGCATCTGCGGCATTGGGCCTGCGGGTCTTGATGATAGCCAGTTCACGCACCGCATCAGGATAGCCCACCCAATGATAGAGGCAGCGGCGCTTCAATGCGTCATGCACTTCGCGTGTGCGATTTGAAGTGATGATGACGATAGGGGCCGTCTTTGCGGCGATCACACCAAATTCTGGAATGGTGATTTGGTAGTCAGAAAGCACTTCCAATAAATAGGCTTCAAAGGCTTCATCGGTGCGGTCTAGCTCATCGATAAGCAGAACGGGGGCTCGGCCGCCTTCGCTATCCAGCGCTTGCAACAAGGGCCTGCGAATTAGAAATTTTTCAGCAAAGATAGAACCAGAGAGACGTTCACGATCGACCTGACCTTCTGCTTCAGCCAACCTGATCTCAATCATCTGTGCGGCATAGTTCCATTCATAGACCGCAGAATGGACATCAAGGCCTTCATAGCATTGCAGGCGGATCAGTTTACGCCCCAGACTTTGGGCCAGCACCTTGGCGATTTCAGTTTTGCCTACGCCCGCCTCACCTTCAAGAAACAAAGGCCTGCCCAATTTCAGCGCCAGATAAATCACCGTGGCCAGATCACGGCCCGCGATATAGCCGGTGGATTTCAGCAGCTCAGCAGTGGCATCAATGGAGGTGGGAAGGTTCAAAATAATAACTCGCGTTCAACTTCCCCCTCCCCCTTGTGGGGAGGGCTGGGGTGGGGGTCGCTCAAGCATCTAACATAGGAGAGACCTTGTCATCAGAGGTCGGAGCGACCCCCACCCCTAATCCCTCCCCACAAGGGGGAGGGAAATTTACGTTTACTTCGCTGCATCCACAGCGCGGCCTGCCAGCACCCCAATCAAATGGGCGCGGTAGGCGGCGGTGGCGTGCATGTCAGACATCAGGCCCTTGGCGGGAACCGCGACACCAGCTAGCGCCTTGGCCGAGAAGTCCTTGCTCAGAACAGCTTCCAAATCCGTGGCGCGGAAGGCCTTGGGGGCCGCCCCCGTTACACCCACACGCACTTTGCCCTTTGCATCCTGGCTCAGGAATACGCCGGTCAATGCATAACGCGAGGCGGGATTTGGAAATTTCTGATGCGCAGATTTTTTCGGGATCGGAAAATGCACCGCAGTGATGATTTCACCTGCCTTAAGCGCCGTTTCGAACATGCCCACAAAAAACTTGTCGGCCTCGATCTTGCGCTTGGTGGTTTCAATGGTGGCACCGAGGCCCAGACAGGCCGATGGATAATCAGCTGCTGGGTCAGCATTGGCGATGGAGCCGCCTATGGTGCCTTTGTGGCGCACATGCACGCCACCAATTTTTCCTGCCATTTCAGCAAGTGCAGGAATGGCCTTCTTGATGTCCTTCGAGGTAGCCACTTCCATGTGCGTGGTGCCAGCCTTGATGGTAACCGTGGTTTTTGAAACCTTTATGCCGCTGAAATTCTTGATCGCCGTCAGATCAATAATATCCGTGGGCGAGGCTAGTCCCTGTTTCATGGTGGGCAGCAAAGTGTGGCCGCCCGCCATATATTTTCCATCCTTGGCCTTTTTCAGCAATGCCGCCGCCGCAGTGGTGGTGGCTGGGCGATGATAATTGAAGTTTTCCATTTGTCTCGTCCCTTCCCTTATTCTGCTGCTATTTTTGATGATTGCATGGCTTGCCACACGGTGAGTGGCGTTGCCGGCATTGGCACATCACGCACACCAAGCGCGTTGGTGATCGCGTTAATGACTGCGGGTGGCGAGGCGATAGCCCCTGCTTCGCCGCAGCCCTTCATGCCCAATGGATTGGTGGGGCATGGGGTGCAGATGAAGCCCAACTTGAAGTTTTCAATCTGCGGCATGTTGCCCGCACGCGGCATATTGTAATCCATATAGGATCCGGTGAGCAGCTGCCCGGACTCACTGTCATAGACCGCGCCTTCCAGCAATGCCTGACCAATACCTTGCGCCACGCCGCCTTGCACCTGGCCTTCCACAACCATTGGATTAATGAGATTTCCAAAGTCATCAACGCAAGTATAGCTAGCGATCTTGGTGAGGCCGGTTTGCTGATCCACTTCCACTTCGCAAATATGCACACCAGCGGGGAATACGAAATTCGCCGGATCGTGGAATGCACTTTCTTTGAGGCCGATTTCGATTTCCGACGTGTTGAACTTGTGGCCGAGATAAGAAGCCAAGGCCACTTCGCCAAAGCCCATTTTCTTGTCGGTGCCCTTTACAGTGAAGGTACCGTTGTTGAATTCCACGTCATCAGTTGCGGATTCCATCACGGCAGCCGCTACACGCTTAGCCTTGGCTTCAATCTTGTCCAAAGCTTTGGAAATAGCGGTCATTCCGACGGCACCCGAGCGTGATCCATAAGTGCCCATGCCCATTTGCACTTTGTCAGTGTCGCCATGCACAATCGACACGTTGTTGATGTCCACACCTAGTCTGCTGGACACCAATTGCGCAAAGGTGGTTTCGTGGCTTTGGCCATGGCTGTGAGAGCCGGTGAGCACTTCCACTGTGCCTACGGGGTTGACGCGCACCTCAGCAGATTCCCAAAGGCCCACACCTGCCCCCAGCGAGCCTACGGCTGCAGATGGTGCAATACCGCAAGCTTCAATGAAGGCTGAGAAGCCCACACCGCGCAGCTTGCCGTGTTTGGCGGATTCAGCCTTGCGTGCCGCAAAGTTTTTATAATCTGACATGGCCAGCGCCTTATCGAGAGCTGCTTCATAATCGCCCGCGTCGTAGCACATGATCACAGGGGTTTGATGCGGGAAAGTCTTAATGAAGTTCTTGCGGCGGAACTCAGCCGGATCAAGCTTCAACTCGCGGGCCGCAGTTTCCACCAACCGCTCGACAACATAAGTAGCTTCAGGGCGGCCCGCGCCACGGTAAGCATCCACGGGTGCGGTGTTGGTGTAGATCGCATCCACTTCGGCATAGATATTTGGGATGTTGTATTGGCCCGAAAGCAGCGTGGCATAGAGATAGGTTGGCACGCAGGCTGAGAAGGTGGAAAGGTAGGCCCCCATCGCAGCCTTGGTGTGAACGCGCAAGCCTGTGATAATCCCATGTGCATCTACGGCCAGTT
>JAGWUY010000019.1 GCA_028868255.1 Alphaproteobacteria bacterium
GGGCTTTGAATGGCTATCCGGAAGTTGGGGCAGACACACGCAAGCGTGTGGATGAAGCGGCGCGCCTTCTGGGCTATCAGCCGAACCCCCATGCTCGACGCTTGGCGACCGGGCGTTCGCATGCCATTGGGCACGTTTTCCCGCTTGACCGCTCCTTGATGATCGACCCACTATTTTCAGATTTTGTGGCGGGGGCCGCCGACGTCTATTCTGCGCATGGTTTTGAGGTGATGTTGCATGCGGGTGGCAGCGAGGATGAGCTTTCCGTTTATCGTCGTTATGCCCAAACGTCTGCGGTGGATGGTGTTGTGGTGCTGGGGCCACGCGTGAATGATCCGCGTATTGCGCTTTTAACCTCGCTCAATTTGCCCTTTATCGTCCATGGACGCCTTGATGAATATGAAACTGGATATGGCTGGCTTGATATTGATAACCGTGGAGCATTTCACAGAGCAACCAAACTCTTGACAGATTTGGGCCACCGGCGCATCGGCCTGATCAATGGTGCAGTTGATATGACATTCGCTTTGCACCGCCAGCAGGGCTATGAACAAGCCTTGGCGGCAAAGGGCATCCCGCCTGATCCCTTGATAATGTCAAGCGTTTTGATGACCGAGGAAAATGGCTATCGCCAGAGCAAACGCATTTTGCAATTGGCCAACCGGCCAACAGCCTTGCTTCTTTCCAGCATGTTGCTGGTGTCGGGAGCCATGCGTGCGCTGAATGAAATGAATTTGCAGATTGGAAGAGATATTTCACTGATCGCCCATGATGACGGTTTGCCGTTCCTGAACGCCGATGGCCTTGTGCCCTCTCTCACCACCACGCGTTCTCCCATTCGCGCAGCAGGTACACGGGTTGCCGAGTTGCTGCTGAGCTTGATCACCGATCCTGAAACGGAAAAACCGCAAGAGCTCTGGAGTGTGGATTTGATCGTACGTGGATCTACTGGGCCAGCTTCAAACTAATATGTCAGCGTGATGACCACGGTATCGCTATAGGCCCCGCCATTTGGCGTAGCTTGCACAGGAATCTGGCCATAGGCTGTATAAGACTGCGTGAGGCCGGTGGCCGTGCCTGACACTACATCGCTGCCGGAGGTGATGCCCCAGGGCAAGGTCATGCTGGAATTTTGATATATGCCATAAATGATTTTCTGTCCGTTGCCGGGATTGACCATAAACCGATTGGTGGGGCTGGTGCCGCCATTGGCCCCATAACCGAGACCCAAAGTGTAACGCACGCCATTGGTGCAGGTGACGGATATTTGGTTGCTGGAGGTTTTTGTCGTCGTGAGATTGGCGTTGGTGCCGAAGCTCATTGGTGTTGTTGAAATGTTGCAACTGTTATTGTTGTTTGCTGTCACGGTGAAGGGCGCACGCGTGGCCCGCGCGGAAACTGACGCGCAGCTTTGGCCTGGAGCATAGCCATAATCGATCAAGGTATGAGAGCCACTATAGACCGATGAATAAACTCCGGCCGGCGCCAACGCCACAATGCTGGTCAGTTGGGCATTGATCGTTTGACTCAAACTGCCACTGCCCGCTGCATTAAGCGTAAGAGATAACAGCGGCGCACGCGGCGCGTAGGGCCAAACGAAAGAACCCCATATTGCGCCTGATGGCTGGTAAAGATTGTAGGACACATTGCGCGCTCCATTGACCAAATAGCGCGGGTTGCCGGCAAGGGAACTGCCTGTGCCATCTCCAATATTCGGACAAATGGTGATCGTGCTGTTGGGTGCTCCGGTGCAGGTGGCCGAAAATGTGCCTGATGTCGTTGGTGCGCCTGCGACGCCCAAATTGACACTGCCAAAATTGATACCTGTCATTGTAAAATTGCAGGACTGGCCAAAAGCCGACGACGCTCCAGCAATTAGCACAACAATGAAGGCCAGATATTTCTTCAAAGACATTTCAATGGACCAATCGACGTTTGCGTTTGGGCATCGGCCTTAAATTCAAACTGCACCTTACACGTGCCGTTTGCACCCTCCGCCGTCACATTCACGCGTTCTGGAATGTCAGTCAAATAGACTTCGCCGTCATAGCCCATGACAAATGGCTCTTCCTTACCCTCAACTTTGATTGCTGTTCCTGTTGCCAAGAATTTACCGTTCTGATCTTGCAAAATCACGATTACGCCGTTTCCATCTTTCTTGACACCAAAATCGACCAGAACTCCGCTCTTGCCGCGTGGCGCGGTGTATTTATCAGTCTCAGAGATGCTGGAATTGATTGGCAGATTTTGTGGATCAATTGAAATCTTATTCTTTTGATATGAATGCAACTGGCTGATCAACAATTTGCCAGTTTTTCCGGTCTTGCCGACGAAGCGGTTTTCATAACTCACATCTATGCCTTCCACGCCCGCATCTACAATCGCAAAGGAATCGGCGATCGGATTGCCAAGGAAAATTCCAGATTTGGTGGCAACGACAGAACCTTCAATCGTGGCATTGCCATAAATATCTGTACCGTTATTGCTGATGCGACCAGACACAACAGCACGCGAATCTCGATATGCGGCTTCGCCTGTGAGATGGTTGTCGCCCGCATAATTGTTCTCGGTAACGCGCCAGCCATAGGAACCATAACTGGTGTCCAGCGGCTTAGCCACTTCAGCGGATGCAGCCGGTGAGCCTTTGACGATACTGGCCCCCGCAGACCCACTCATGGTTTTGCCAATAGGCATGGAAAGGCCAATAAAGGCGCCATATTCACCGGCGTTCACAACATCCATGTAAGCATTGGCATAAACAGAGATATCGCTGCCGAATGATTTGGTAAAAGTAGCTGCCAACAGCAGCGACTCTTTGTCTTCGCTGGTCACTTGATGGATCACACTTAAACCTGCGCCGGCATCAAAGCCCTGCAAGCCATAGGATACGGACAACTGATCAAGTGCTTTTGGAACGCCATTTTTGACAACGCCATTCAACGGAACCTCTGTGATCGCTGCAAGATCAGCAAATTTGCCAAATGTTCTGGCCGTTGAAGCACGCACAATTAGGTTGTTCAACTGGTAGTCCCACGACGCAAAGCCATAATAACCCATTTCATTTTGGTTCAAGCTGGCAGCAGCGGCGACGTTAAATGAACCAAATGGGCCTGCCACAAATACGCCGCCCAGGCCTCCTTCGACCAGTTCTGCATTTACTTCTGCGTGCGCTTCAGCCGTGATCGCGTTGTTGATGCCATAACGCGCGCTGGCGATAGCCATCAAAGAACTGTCATAGTCAAAGTTTGCCGTACCATAGCTGCGTCGTGCCAGACCCAAATCAACTGAATAGTCAAAAAAGCCTGGGGCTAACAGTGAGGCCGCAGTGTAAATCGGTGTTTCACTTTGGGTTTGCCGGCCCGTGGTATCTGTCAACACAACACGAGCTGTGCCTTGTGACGTGATCACCGGAAGATGATCAATGCTGAAAGGGCCAGGATCAATTTTTTGCGAATAGGTTTTGGCATTGTTGACAAAAACGTCAACTGTTGACGGAACAGCCGCGCTGCCCTCTAGGCTTGGCAAGGGCTTGGTGATCAAATCTGGCCGGACTCCGAAATTGCGTTGTAGTTGCGCTCCGCCCAATCGCACCGGCCTTGTCCAACTCAAGCCACCACTGATGACATCGCCAACTGTATAGGTTTCAGCGCGTTCTTGGCTCGAATAGGACCAGTTGGTATCGAGGCGAATCGGATTTGCTGTTGCAAAGTTGCTGGTGCTCACTACTCCGGTTTGCTGCAAGACGCCGAAGTTTGAAAACATGCGGGCGTCAAGATTAACTGAGGCACCAGCGAATTTTGGTGTTGGGTCACGCATTCCAATTGTGGTTGCGCCATAGGCTGAATAATTGAGAACAACGCCGAGATCGCTCTCAGCTTTTACAAACTCGCGCGGGGGAATGATGGCAATATTTTTGGGCACGCGACCAGCATCCCCAATTTTTAGGTCAATGGTTTGTTGATCCTTGTCATATGAGTATTGCAGGCCGGGGAAGCTGGCCAGACTCACTTGCTCATCATCAGCGCCCTGCCCCGGAACCTTGAGGCCCAGCTCTTTCAGCTCAGAGCGTTTTGCTGCCATTGAACCATCAGGCAGCAAATTGAACCCAGCAACCAGATCAATTTTGTAGCCATTGATCAGCACGTCAAGTTGCAGTCCGGAAGGAGATGCAACAGCCTTAGAATCGGGGCTCAATTCGACAAGGTGGCCCGCACCCGGAATGTCATCCTGAGTGCCCGTTGCAGTTGGCGGTGGAGCCGGCGCATCGTTCAAATGGCCAGCTCCTGGAATATCATCAACAGTCGTCACAGCCGGGGGTGCAGCCGCAACAGCTTGCGCCGTTGGGGCTTTGACCCTTGCTGCTTTTGCATTCGCAAAGCTGGGAACCAACGCCCCAGACATCTGCAACACAGCAGCGATCAGAATCGCAACAAAAAACCGAAGTTTCCTATTGGACCTGCACTGTTGCTGTAACTGGTGCATCGTTCACCTTGGCGGTAATCTTGATAGTGCTGCCAGATTTGATGGCCTTGGATTTCACCAACCAGCCATTGCTGTTGCCTGCAAGGGCGTAACCAGCGAGGCCGTTGTTATAAACATCGGTTTCGCCATTGCCGCTCATTTGCAAAGAGGCCACACGAATATGACGTTGGCCCGAATTGGTGGCTATCACGCGGATGCCACCTTTCACAGCTTTGGCCGACCAAGCTACTTTGGTGGTCAAGCCTGGTGGTGCAAAAAATACTGGGATGTTGTGGCGCACAGCAAAGGCCACTGCTTCAGTGCCCTTGGTTGGAGCAGGCGGAATTTCATCGACCAGTAGGCGGTAGGTTTCTTCGGCGACGATCGGCGTTTTGCTCAGACGTACGATACGCACTGTGGCATTCGCGCCTTCTTTGATGGTTAACGCTGGCGGGCTTGCCACCACATCCTTTGTTGGTTCAAGCTTCTCGACCCCGTTAACCTGCGTCCATTTGAACACCCGCACTTGGCAATTCAGAACACCTTTACCTTCAATGTTGGACAGAGTCTCCGTTGCTGTGGTTGCTGGTGCCAACACTTCGATGTTGATCGGGCTCACCTGCAACGTCGCTGCAGAAACAGAAAAAGGCACAGCAAGCAAAATGCCTGTCAGTGCCAGACTACGAACCAAGGTCCCACCCTTCGTTTTCATCGGAATACCTCTAAATTTGGTTGAGTTTCAGCGGAACCGCCCCGGGATTTTTTGATCCCGAGGCAGCCTTTCTTTTCGGATTGTGAGGCTGGGCTATGCAGCCCCAACAAATCTTAGTAGTTCACATAAACTGTCTGCGTTTGTTGATAGAGGCCAGTGGCCGGAAACGGCGTGGCAGTTGGCAGCGAAACAGCGATGGTGTTTGTGGCTGTGCCGGTGCCAGCAGCAGCTGCTGCGTTTGCAAAGGCATAGTTCACTGGAATTGTGTTCGCACCGTTCACCAAGTTGCCCGATGCTGTAATGGCAGCATTGTTGCCCGAGATGAATGACAGGTTATATGGTGTGCCAACGTTGCAAACCACACTTACAGTCGAGTTGGCAGATTCAGTGCCAAGGATCGTTGAGAGGTTGCCGAAGTTCACAGCTGTTGCAGCAACGGAACAAGCCTTCACGATGGTGACTTGCACGTTGAATGTGCCTGACGCTGTTGCAGCAAAAGCAGACGAAGCGCTGGCCAAACCGGCGGCAGCAACGATAGGCAGAAGATATTTACGCATGACATTACCCTTTTGTTTTAATAATTCTCATTTGCACCTTGGGAATTTAACCGATGCATCCGTAACAGTGTCACAGCGTGCCCCCGGGTCTCTCCCTGCTCGATAGATAGCCTTGAGCAACTTAAACTCCAGTTCAGATTACTGGTTAACTCTGGCCTCCAGAATTGTTCCGATTTGAATCAGTTTATTTTCATCACAACCCGAAGCGGGTATTTATTGAGTCAAATCAATGGTTTGAAAATTTTAGACTATGTTTCAAAAAAGCTGAGCATTCATTGACAATTAAGGATATTACAGGCCGTTCATTTCTATCCCCAAAAAATCATAAAAATACCGTGTGAAAATATTCATCTCTTTTTGTTGAGCGTTTAATTCCTATGTTTCAAATGTAAAGCTGCACCGCGCAGGTGGACGCAGTGTTGCATTGCTTTGACCTCAAGCCGACAATGAATATCTCTGTTCCAGAATCCGCGTCCGTTGCGGCAGTGGCCGCGCCAAGCGTGAAATTAGCAAGGATCATGTTTCTTCTATTTGCCGAATTAGAGTTTTTTGACGACCCACCAGGAGTGTTGTGAAAGACAAACTACGAGGCAAATTCAGGTGTTGCAAACGACAGTGTCAGGCGAAGTTGCATGTCACGCATTCCCAGTGATTGTTGGGAAATTTTCGAAATTAACTGAATTGGTCAAAACCGAGTTGGCCTTCATCATTGTGACTTTTGTGTTGAAAGTGCCTGAGCTGGTTGCCGCTTGCTTGATACAGCCGCAACAAATACTGCCACTCCCCCCTGGAAAACAGGCTGTTGCATTTAATTTGGCACCTTCAACTAGGTGAAACTTTTAGACAGCGGAGATTCATTCTGGTGGATGAAGGTGGTTAAACCCTCGATACAATGCCGCCCAAATTGAATCACGTAGAATTTCAATAGACGATGTAGACTGTCTGCGTGACCTGATAGAGGCCCGGCACTGGGAACGGTTTGGCCGCCAAACCGACCATTATTGACTTGGTTCCTGATCCCGTTCCCGCAGCTGCAGCAGCAGTACCCAGTGAAAAATTTGCGCGAATCGTATTTGCACCGTTTACCAGATTTGAAGTCTTGGTGAGGGTGCCTGCCGCAGCAGTGAAAGACAGCCTGTAAGTTGTTCCGACGTTGCAAATTACCGATACGGTTGACGTTGCTGTTTCAGTTCCAAGGACGGTTGACAGGTTTCCAAAATTGACCGGAGTCGCCGATATTCGACACGACTTCACAATACGCACGCGCGTGTTGAACGTGCGCGAACGTGTGGCGGCAGTTGCATCAACGGCCATTGCCACAATAGACAAACCTAGTCCTAGCGCTGCGAAATACTTTTTCATTTGCACCCTGTAAACAAGGAAGGGTCATATCAACAGGCACTTAAAGTGATCTGCATGCATCTGGTAAAATTTGAATGAATATGAATTAGGGTAAACACTCCGTCAAAGCCACCTTGCCAAAGCTTGCAATTCGTTTCCAACTCTTGCACAGTCAGGAGTTCAACTATGAAAAATCAAATCTTGCAATTTGGCACCAGCCGCTTCCTGCAAGCTCATGCCGATCTGTTTGTGCATGAAGCCCGCGAAGCTGGACAGGACATTGGCCCCATCACTGTCGTTAAAACTACGCACAGTTTGGAGCGCGCTGGTCGGGTGGCGGCTTTTGGTGATCCAAGTGGTTATCAGGTTCGCATTCGCGGTCTTTCAGACGGTGCATTGGTGGAACGCAGTGTGTGGGTTCGCAGCGTTGTTGCAGGGCTGGATGCTCATGAAAATTGGCCCCAGGTGCAAGATGAGTTTGTTTGCCGCACCGCTATTGTGATCTGCAATGTGGGTGAAGCCGGCTATGCCGTCTCGGCGGAAGACATTGCGCTGGGTCCTGACGACTCAAAATTGCCTGCCGGATTTCCAGCGAAGCTGCTGCGATTGCTTCTAGCACGGTTTTACGGTGGCGCACTGCCATTGCTGATTCTGCCGTGTGAGCTGATTTCAGAAAATGGAAAAGTATTGCGTGGCGTTTTGCGTGATCTCGCAATCACTTGGAAGTTAGACGATAGCTTCCTCACTTGGCTTGGCGCGCAGGTGAACATTTGTAATACGTTGGTGGACCGCATAGTTTCGGAACCGCTCGAGCCGATCGGTGCCATCACTGAGCCTTATGCCCTCTGGGCAATTGAGGCATCGGATCCACTCACTATTCCTTTCAGCCATCCTGCCATTGTGGTGACGGATGATTTAACACCATTTCTTCGGCTGAAGCTGCATATCTTGAATTTAGGACATAGTTTTCTGGCTCAAATTTGGATGGCAGAGAAGCACCAACCCGATGAAACCGTGCGTGAGATTCTCAACGACCCTGATATTCTTATGCGGCTCACTGAGCTGTACAGGCAAGATATTGTGCCGGGCTTTACCGTGTGGGGTATGAGAGCGGAAGCGCAGGCCTATGTAATTTCCACGCTGGAGCGCTTTCGGAACCCATATCTTAACCACCGCCTTAGCGACATTTTTCACAACCATGCCCTTAAGGTTCAGCGCCGCGGCGCCGATTTTTTGACCTGGGTAAGGCAGCGGGACGCAACATTCAAAATGGAACTTGTTGATCGTCTCGTGAAAGCTGTGGCACTTTAAATTTGCTTTCAGGTTTTGCGCTTCAGTTCGCGCATTTTCCTTGCCAATCTTCACGTTTTCCCTATTCATATTGCAGTGCAGCAAAACTAGACTGACATCTCAACTTAGTACAGAGGGAAGAAACGTGAAGACCGGGCACATTTTCTCCAAGATCCTGATTGCCAACCGCGGCGAAATCGCCATCCGCGTGATGCGCGCCGCCAATGAGCTGGATATGCGCACTGTTGCTGTTTATGCGGAGGAAGACAAGCTTTCGCTGCACCGCTTCAAAGCCGATGAGGCCTATCTGATCGGCGAAGGGCTGAAGCCTGTTGAAGCCTATCTTTCTATTCCCGAAATCATTCGGATTGCCAAGCTGAGTGGCGCTGATGCTGTGCACCCTGGTTATGGGTTGCTGTCTGAAAATCCTGAGTTTGTGGATGCCTGCGCGGCGGCTGGTTTGGTTTTCATTGGCCCCAAGGCTGAGACCATGCGTGACTTGGGCGATAAGGCGAGTGCCCGCAAAGTGGCTGTTGCCGCAGGCGTCCCCGTTATCCCCGCCACTGAGGTGTTGGGCGATGACTTTAGTCTGATTGAAAAGCAGGCCGCCGAAATTGGTTATCCCTTGATGCTCAAGGCTTCATGGGGCGGCGGCGGGCGCGGCATGCGCGCCATCAATGGCCCGGCAGTATTGAAAGAGAAAATTCTTGAAGGGCGGCGTGAAGCAATTGCCGCCTTTGGCAATGGGGAGGGTTATCTGGAAAAGATGATCACCCGCGCGCGCCATGTGGAAGTGCAGGTTCTGGGCGATCAATATGGCAATCTCTACCACTTGTTCGAACGTGATTGCACAGTTCAGCGGCGCAACCAAAAGGTGGTTGAACGCGCCCCTGCCCCTTACCTCACTGATGCACAGCGCGCCGAAGTGTGCGAGCTGGGTCGAAAAATTTGCGCCTTTGTAAACTATGAGTGCGCGGGCACGGTTGAATTTCTCATGGATATGGAAGACGGGAAATTCTACTTCATCGAAGTGAACCCACGTGTGCAGGTGGAACATACTGTGACCGAAGAGGTCACAGGCATTGACATCGTTCAATCGCAGATTTTGATTTCTGAAGGCAAGACGTTGGCAGAAGCGACAGGGGCAAAATCACAGAGTGAAATTCACTTGCGCGGCCATGCCATTCAATGCCGCATTACCACGGAAGACCCGCAGAACAACTTCATTCCCGATTATGGGCGCATCACAGCTTATCGTTCATCCAACGGGCCTGGCATCCGTCTTGATGGGGGGACAGCCTATGCCGGTGCTGTGGTGACGCGCCATTATGACTCGTTGCTGGTCAAAATGATTGCTTGGGCGCCCACCCCCCAAAAAGCCATCGCCCGAATGGACCGCGCTTTGCGCGAATTCCGCATCCGCGGTGTGGCCACCAATATTGCCTTTGTCGAAAATCTGCTGAAGCACGAAAAATTTCTTAACGATACCTGCACCACCAAGTTCATTGATACGACCCCAGAGTTGTTCATCTTCAAGAAGCGGCGTGACCGGGCCACCAAGATTCTCACCTACATCGCCGACATCACTGTGAATGGGCATCCCGAAACAGTGGGGCGGCCAAAGCCTGCTTCACTTGCGCATCTGCCCAAGCCGCCCAAGGCGGTGGCTGCGCCAGAAGCTGGTTTGCGCAAAATGCTGCTCGACGAAAGCCCCAAAGCCGTGGCGCAGTGGATGCTAAATCAAAAGCGACTGCTCATCACAGATACCACCATGCGTGATGGTCACCAGAGCCTTTTGGCCACGCGCATGCGCTCTATCGATATGCTGCGGGTGGCGCCTGCCTATGCCGGCAATCTGCCGCAACTTTTCTCCGTAGAGTGCTGGGGTGGAGCAACATTTGATGTGGCTTACCGCTTTTTGCAGGAGTGCCCGTGGCAGCGCCTGCGGGATTTGCGCCGCCTGATGCCCAATCACCTGATCCAGATGTTGCTGCGCGGGGCCAATGGTGTGGGGTACACCACCTATCCCGACAATGTGGTGAAAGGCTTTGTGGCCCAAGCCGCAAAGACAGGCGTTGATGTGTTCCGCGTTTTTGACTCGCTCAATTGGGTGGAAAATATGCGTGTGGCCATGGATGCCGTAAACGAGGCCTCGCGCATTTGCGAAGGGGCTATTTGTTACACGGGCGATATTCTGGATCCGGCACGCGCAAAATATGATCTCAAATACTATGTGCGTATGGCCAAGGATTTGGAAAAGGCAGGCGCACATGTGCTGGGCCTCAAAGATATGGCGGGCCTGCTGAAACCGGCGGCGGCGCGTGTCTTGATCATGGCGCTGAAGGACGAGGTGGGCTTGCCCATTCATTTCCACACGCATGATACTTCTGGCATTGCAGCCTCCACCGTCCTGGCCGCAGCTGACGCGGGTGTAGATGCTGTGGATGCGGCCATGGATGCCTTTTCGGGAGGCACGTCACAGCCTTGCCTGGGCTCCATTGTTGAGGCTGTGCGGCATACGCCGCGCGATACGGGACTTGATATCGGGGCAATCCGTGAGATTTCAGATTATTGGGAGCAGGTGCGCGCGCAATATGCGGCTTTTGAAAGCGGGCTTGCAGCACCTGCCTCGGAAGTTTACTTGCATGAGATGCCAGGCGGCCAGTTTACCAATCTCAAAGCCCAAGCCCGCAGTCTTGGCCTTGAAGAGCGCTGGCATGAGGTGGCGCGCGCCTATGCCGAAGCCAATTTGATGTTCGGTGATATAGTGAAAGTTACGCCCTCGTCCAAGGTGGTGGGTGACATGGCCTTGATGATGGTTTCGCAAAACCTCACCCGCGCACAGGTGGAAGACCCCAGCGTTGAAGTGGCTTTCCCGGAATCTGTGGTTGATATGCTCAAAGGCAATCTGGGCCAACCGGAAGGCGGCTGGCCGCTTGGTATTTCCAGCAAGGTGCTGAAAGGCGAAAGGCCCATCACCACACGGCCCGGCGCATCGCTGCCGCCTGCCGATATTGCCGCTATCCGCGCCAGGGTGAAGGATGCCCTCAAGATCGGCACTGAGGACAATGAAGACGAACACTTGGATGACGAAGATTTGCACGGCTATCTCATGTATCCCAAAGTGTTCTTGGACTACCGTGCGCGACACGCCAGTTATGGGCCGGTGCGCAGTTTGCCTACGCCTGTTTTTTTCTACGGAATGCAACCGGGTGAACAACTGACTGCCGAGATCGATGCCGGCAAGCGGTTGGAAATCATGCTGCAAACCATTGGCGCAACGTCAGACACTGGCCAAGTGAAGGTGTTCTTTGAACTCAATGGCCAACCGCGCGAAGTGACCGTGCCTAACCGATCTGTCAAAGCCAAGGTTGCGGCCCGCGCCAAAGCCGACACGGCCAACCCGGCCCATATCGGTGCGCCGATGCCAGGGCTGGTGATTGGGCTTGTTGCCAAGATCGGCCAGAAATTAGCAAAGGGTGACATTATCCTGCAACTCGAGGCCATGAAAATGCAGACCGTTGTAACAGCTGATCGCGCTGGAACACTGAAGGCTATTCACGTCAAACCCGGGGATCAGGTGGAGGTGAAAGATTTGGTGGCGGAATTGGAAGGGGCGGATATTTAGTTTTGCGCAATGATAGACGCACTATAATTATACTATGTGGTGCTGGACTTGATTATTGCTAATGGCTGAATGCGACCTTGGGAGGACGAAGTAATGGCTGGAAAAATTGCACAGCGTTTGACTGAACTTGGTATTACATTGCCTGAGGCAGCCAGTGCCATGGCCAATTATGTGCCCTATGTGGTTTCTGGCCGCGTTATTCATATCGCCGGCCAAGTGCCTCGGTTGAATGGTACGGTTGCACATATTGGATGTTTAGGCCGCGATATATCAGTTGAAGAAGGCTATCAGGCGGCAAGCAATTGTGGCCTCAGTATTCTTGCTCAAACCTTGGCAGCTACTGGCGATCTAGATCTCGTGACACGCATTATCAAACTCAATGTGTTTGTGCGATCTGATTTTGCGTTCACTGATCAGCCCAAAGTTGCCAATGGCGCATCTGATCTGATGGTGGAGGTTTTTGGCAGTATTGGCCGCCACGCGCGTTCTGCTGTGGGCGTTGTGCAATTGCCATTTGGTGTTTGCGTGGAGATTGACGCTGTGGTTGAGTTTTCTTGATCTGCGATAGGCTCTGGTTGACCATGGTATATGGCCAAAGATAGCAAACTGGTGAAGCAAGGCCTATCAGACGAAGTAGTGGCGAATTTTTGGGTTTAACATTGCAAATGAAAAATCACAGCTTGGTTGTGCGGTCTTACTATCAAAATTTTGAATGGCTTTTGAAACACCGCGGAGCTGTGTGCCCCGCGGCATAAAGTTGAATTAACTTGGCAGCTGGAAAAACCAATTGGCCCAGAGCACTACAAGCGCACCGGCAATCAGCGTGAGATAAGGCAGCATACCGGCTTTCTTTTCGCCTAAGCCGCCGCCCATAATGCCCAGATCATCCAGCGCTTCCTTGGGGAATTTGCCTCCATCTTGCATGTAGTGACGGAAGTAGAACACAGGGAAAATTAATGCCGCAAAGATGAGACCAACCCAGAGCGCACTGCTATAGCCCCACACCTTGGCACCTGCGCCGAGGAACAGAGCATTGACAAATGCAAGCACAGTATTGACACCGATCAACCAGCTTGGCGCCTTCCAAGGGCGTTCAACATGGCCAGAGTCGATGCGGTGAATCCAACCAGAGTTGAGATTCAGGAAGTTGAAGATGATGTAACCCACATTTGAGATGGCGAGCACATAAAAATAGCCCGACACGTCCGAAGCAAGCGCCAGCAAGAAGAGATTAAATGCAAAGTCTGTCCACATTGCACCCGTGGGTGCGCCGTGCTGATTGACGTGGGTCAGATATTTGGGAAGCCAACCATCTTTCGAACCCTGATAAAGGGTGCGTGATGAACCGGCCATGGCTGTCATAATGGCTAGAAACAACGCCATGATCATCAGAATCACGAAGATCTGTGTGATCACCTTGCCACCACCGACCATGTTGCCCAGCGCTTCGCCAACGCCTGTGCCATCGACAATGCCGGGAGCCAGCATGCCAGCCTGCCCCAACACACCCTGAAACGCGAAGGGCACGAGGAAGAAGAACAGGCAGCACAGCAAACCAGAATAGAAAATGGCTTTGAAAGTGTCTGTCTTTGGATTTTTTAATTCGCGCGTATAGCAAACGGCAGTTTCAAACCCATAGGTTGACCAGGCTGCAATATAAAGGCCACCCAGAAACAGTGTCCAACCGCCGAGTGACCACGTACCATCGACGCCAGAATAACCCGCCGTGGGCGGCACAAGACCCGTGACATTGGCACTTTGGATTGCGCCCGTGAAGATTGGCACAAGTCCAACCAGCAACAAAGGTGTGAGCACAATGATGGCCAACCATTTTTGCGCTGTTGCAGTTGAGGCAATGCCGCGATGTTGAATGGCAAACATGATCAACATCAAGATAGCGCCAATTACGAAGGTGGAGTTGAAGTGCAAAGCACCAAGACCCGGAATCTTGAAGCTCAAAGCCTCCCAACTGCGAAGCGCTGGAGTAAGTGCTGATACAGCATCAGTTGAAGCTACAGCTTTGATAGCATCAGCAGGCGCCGTGCCAGCATGGGCCGCAATATAGTCGATTACAGATTGAGTTTTGTCAGTGTAGTTTGCTGCATGGGCTGCCACCCAATCAAGCACGGCTTTAGAGTCTGCTGCGGGTATTGGGGCAACAGAATTGAGAATATAACCCGCTGCAATAACACACCCCAAAGACAAAACGGGCGACCATGCAAACCAGTTGCACCACACAGAAAGTGGCGCGATGAACTTTGAATAGCGCAGCCAAGCGGTTGCGCCATAAACCGAGGCCCCGCCTGATTTGTTGCCGAACATGCCAGCGATCTCGGCATAAGTGAATGATTGCAAAAAGCCCATGATCATCGAAATGATCCAGACCACGAAGGCCAGCTTGCCAGTGGTTCCAGCGATGCCGCCAATGGAAAAAAGCACCAATGGGGGCACGCCAGCCGCCACCCAGAAGGCCCCTTTCCAATCCAGAGCGCGAACCAATTCGCCTCTGTTGGTTTCGGTATTTGTTGTCATCAATTGTCCCCTTGTGGTTCCTCTTTTTCAGAACGAGGGGCTGGTTCTTGCGCCGGCATTATCCCTCTCAAGAAACAATTTTTACTATTATGCCTCGACCGTCAAGCCAAACTGTGCAAAAAAGCCCTTGGTCTTCACCTAAATCAATGAGTGTGCTGCAATAGAGCCATGAATGCTCCACAATTTTTCGCTCCTCGTCCAAGCCGTATCTTGCGCCCTGGCGAGCGGGCATTGCCCCCCAATGTAGAACGCTACCCTGTTGCGGGTGGGGGTTCTTTGATTGTTGATGTTGCAGCGGGGGACAAGCTGCTGATTACGGACATCGAAGGCGGCCAATATACGGAGATAGCATTCTGCGATCCTTTAGGGCGATTTGATGCGTCAGGGCTTGGCGTTGCCGCTGGGCAGGAAGCTGAAGGATTGACTGGCGTTCTTTCAGGTCGTGATGCGGTTCGCAGTAGGGCTGCTCTGCGGCGGCGCAATATTGACTTGGCCAAAGTGAAGGTGATTGGGCTTTTTGGTGCTGACAGCGCGGCTGGTGCAAAGGCTGAATTTACGATGCAAGCCAATGGTACAGTAATCATAGCTGTGCCGCCCGCCGACATGTCGCCCGAAACGCAAAATACTGTGACAGATGTTGAGCTTCGCATATTGCGTTTGACACCAAGACCGAAAACGACGCTGAGTGACCTGCCCGAACCACTTTCTGACCCATTGCAGGATATTCGTATCAGGGCGGCAACTGCGCGGGCTTTTGTTGTAAAAGCCGGTGAATATATTCAGATCATCGATGTATCTGGCCATCAAATGACGGATTTTCAGTGTTTTTCTGCGGCGAAGCTGGACAAAGGCATTGAAAATGCGCTCGACGCTACGGTGACACGCACGTTAACGGGCCGCGCATATCCTGTCCCTGGTCTACCATCCAAAGCCTTCGGCTTTGATTTCGAACCGATGATTGAAGTGGTACAGGACACCTGCGGGCGGCATGATGCTTTCGCCACGGCTTGTAACCCACGCTATTACGATGATGTGGGTTACCCCGGCCATGCTAACTGCACCGAAAATTTCAATTTCGCACTCGACCCATATGGGATCGCAAAACGGAAAGGCTGGGAAGCGCTTAATTTTTTCTACAACACACAAATGAACCACGCCAATGTTATTGTTTCGGATGAAGCGTGGTCACGGCCAGGTGACTATGTGCTGGTAAAGGCGCTCACTGATTTGGTGTGTGTCACTTCTTCTTGTCCCGATGACATAGACCCAGGCAATGGCTGGAACCCGACCGACATTCACGTTCGCACCTATTCAGCAACCGAAAAATTCTCTCGAGCAGTGGCCTATCGCATGACCCCAGACGCGGATCCCGTTATGACCAAAGAAACCGCATTCCATTCGTCCCTTGCAAATTACACGCGCAACTTTGTTGAGTATCGTGGCTATTGGCTGCCGCAGCGTTACCACAATGAAGAGCCGATTGAAGAGTATTGGGCCTGCCGCGAGAAGGTTGTGGTGTTGGATTTATCACCCTTGCGCAAATTTGAGGTGACGGGCCCCGATGCTGAAGCTCTTCTGCAATATTGCCTGACACGCGACATCAAGAAACTCTCAACAGGCCAAGTGGTCTATTCTGCCATGTGTTACGAAAATGGCGGCATGATTGATGATGGCACGGTGTTTCGCCTTGGCCAAAATTTGTTTCGCTGGATTGGCGGCGATGACTATTCCGGCATCTGGCTTCGGGAACAGGCCGAGAAAATGGGCTACAAGGCCTGGGTGCGTTCATCGACCGATCATCTGCACAATATCGCGGTGCAAGGGCCTCTCAGCCGCGACCTGCTGAAAGAGATTATCTGGACCTCGCCAACCCAATCATCAATTGGCGAGTTAGAGTGGTTCCGTTTTGCGGTGGCGCGCATTGGCCATTTTGAAGGTATACCGATTGTTGTGTCGCGCACTGGCTATACAGGCGAACTCGGCTATGAGATTTTTTGCCACCCCAAACATGCCGCACAAGTCTTTGATGCTGTCTGGGCGGCAGGCCAAAAATATGGGCTGAAACCGATGGGGCTTGAGGCACTAGACATGGTGCGCATCGAGGCGGGTTTAATTTTTGCCAATTATGAGTTCAACTCCGAAACGGATCCGTTTGAAGCGGGCATCGGTTTCACAGTGCCGCTTAAAACCAAGACTGATGATTTCATTGGTCGCGAAGCATTGCAACAGCGTAAGGATCACCCGCGCCGCAAATTGGTAGGGCTGGAGATTGATGCCAATGAGGCCGTGGGGCACGGGGACTGTGTGCATATTGGCCGGGCGCAAATTGGCGTGGTGACGTCTGGCCTGCGCTCACCCCTCCTGGGCAAGTCCATTGCCTTGGCGCGCGTTGACGCCTTGAACAGCAAGACTGGCACTGACGTTGAGATCGGAAAAGCGGATGGCTTTGCCAAACGTTTGCCCGCGAAAGTTGTTCGTTTTGCTCACTATGATCCGGAAAAAACAAGGCCCCGATCTTAGAAAAAGGCCAATGAGTATCGGCCCTTTTTGCTTGTGAATGCGCGCCTATTTGATTTGCAAATAAGCTTCCATAGAGTCATCAAGGGCATCTTTCCATGGCGTGTGGTGTTTGGGGGCCATATTGCCCGTCATCAATGAGCGATAGCCGTTATTGCGGAAACCCATAATGTCATCTATCTTGTGATGTTCCCAAACCATGAAGGTTTTGTTCACGCCTTCAACATCAAACTTAGGATAATCTGTAGCGCTGATCAGCTCTTTAACATAGTCGCCTTGGAACCAGATCATCTGCTCGGCGTTTTCAAGCTTCTTTTCGCGTCGAAGCCATTTCTTCCAGTCTTTTTTCATATTATCAGCTTTGGGCAATTTGATGCGGCCCATAATGATGTCGCGCACATACCAAGCTTGGGCATCAAACATGTTAAAGGTGTAGAATTGATCTTGCATGCCAATATAAAAAAGTCGCGGATTATCTTGCCATACAACACCCTTATACAGGTTTTCTGGCCAGAGGCGGTTGGCCGTTTTCAGGCGCAAGTCTTCCGGCAGGAAGGGGAAATAGTGCTGGTAGCCAGTGCAGAGAATAATGGCATCAAAATCCTTCTTACTACCATCCTTGAAATATCCTGTCTTGCCTTCTAAGCGTTCCAGCAGGGGCCTTTCCTCAAAATTACTTGGCCATTTGAAGCCCATAGGCTTGGAGCGGTAAGTCGTAGTGACTGACTTTGCACCATACTTCCAGCATTGAGAGCCAATATCTTCAGCGGAATAACTGCGGCCAACAATTAGAATATCTTTGCCTTTGAACTCCAGCGCGTCGCGGAAATCATGGGCGTGCAGTACGCGACCATTGAACTTGTCAAGGCCTAGGAAGAAGGGTGTGTTCGGTGTTGAGAAGTGACCATTGGCGCAAATCACATAGTCAAACTCTTCTGTCTTCATCATGTCCTTGGGGCGATCATGCGAAGTGACAAGGAACTTCTTTTTCTTCTTGTCCCAAGTAACCATGCGCACCGGCGTATTGAAACGGATCCATTTGCGCACGCCAGCTTTTTTCACGCGGCCAACGATATAATCCCACAGCACTTCGCGTGGTGGATAGGATGGGATAGGTTTGCCGAAATGTTCTTCAAATGTGTAATCAGCAAACTCTAGGCATTCTTTTGGGCCATTCGACCAGAGATAGCGATACATTGAGCAATGCACAGGCTCGCCGTATTCATCCAGACCGGTACGCCAAGTATATTTCCAAAGCCCACCCCAATCATCCTGCTTTTCGAAGCAAACGACTTCTGGAATTTTGTCTTTTTTCTTTGCTGCTGACTGGAAAGCCCGCAAAGCGGCAAGACCAGATGGGCCAGCACCAATTACAGCAACTCGTGTCATTTTTTCCTCCGGTTTCATTCTGGGAAAATGCCGGGGCTTGTGGCCGCGCCATCATCATATTTTGCAAGCCATTCCACAGTTGTGGCACGATAGCGTGTAAGGCCTTTGTAATCTGCCAGTTCATTGCGCAGATCGCGTAGCACGCGGTGGAAGCGGCGGCCCCATTTGGGAATGGTTACCAGTTCTTCCATCTTGATTAGATAGCATCGGATAACAAAAAGAATAGCGTTGGAGCGCGGTAAGCGCCACAGGCTTTGCAATTCACAGCGCAGATGCACTTTGTCACCCACATTATCTGGTGTCACGGTCATCCGGTCTTTGCCCCATGTCGCATAGTTCTCAGGGCTGGTATCGAGACGCGCGTTTATAGTCATCGTCCAGTTCAAACGGCGTACAGGTTTGCCTTGCTGCAAGTTCAAGAGAAATTTGAGGGCGCGATCAAATACACCCATCTCATGGGCCAAAGGAACGGGGCCGTGCCATTCCATAAAGTTCATTCCAATATCAAAATCCAATGACCAATCCGCTTGTGTGGTGACCATACCAGCATCGCACCAGAGGTTGTTGTCACGCTGGTCAACAATCACAAAGTCACCTTGCGCTTGGCGAGTGATAAACTCCAATGGTTCCAACGGCAATGTTGAGGCATTACCGAAGATAAATTTTTGATCAATGCCCATGGGGCGGTTTATCCAGTGCCAGTTGTCACCGTTTTTGGTGAGTGAAAAATGTTCGGGGTAACTTGCTGCCTGTTGCTCCATCAAAAGTTCTAACGTATCCCACTGCGCGGCCATCATGTGAGCAAGCGCCTGATAGCGCAGCGGATCTTCTTTTAGAACTTTGGCGCGATCTTCCATTTCACTCAAATAATGTTCATCGACATCGATAGGATTATTGTAGGCATGGCCGGGTGGGCCTGCTGGCACATGTGGCTCCATGTTCACCGCATACATGTATTTGTCTTCGTGGAAGGGGAAAGGAAACCGCCTTACCGCCTCCGGCGAATTGCTGAAGGTGAAATCATCTCGAAAGGTTTCTTTTTTGAAATTGATATTCATAATGTTTTCCTATCGCCCCTAAAGATCGAGCGTGATCTCAGACCCACTGATACGCGAGACGCAAATCATAATTTTTGTACCGGATGATTTTTCATTTTCTTCGAGAAAATGATCATTGTGTTCGATGGTGCCGTGACAACTTTCTACGTTGGTCTCGCATTGACCGCATGCCCCTCCACGGCACAAATAGGGCGCGTCCACGCCCGCTTCTTCGGCAGCTTCGAGAATGCTTTGGTGGGACTGCACTTCGATGGTCTTGTGTGATTTCTGCAAAATAGCCTTGAAGGGATTACCGGGAGGCGGAGCCAAAAATTCTTCCGAATGTAAATTTTGCAATGGCCAACCCATTTTCTTTGCTTTGCTCAAGACGGCTTTGATCATACCAACGGGGCCACACACATAAAGGTGAGTGCCCAAAGGTTGATTGCATAAAAGCGCCTCAGTTGGGATGAACAGTTTTTCTTCGTCGCAATATATTTTCACACGGCCTTTGCCATAGTGTTCTTGCAGCGCATTCCAATAGGCCCCGTGGCTGCGGGTGCGCACGGCATAATGCAGTTCAAAATTCTGGTTGTTCTGTTGCAACTGATCCATCATAGCCATAAACGGCGTGATGCCGATGCCACCCGCACAAAAAATGTTTTTGCGCGCGCGCTGGTCCAGAGGGAACAGATTAACCGGCTGACTTACCGTTAACTCATCGCCAACCATGACTTTGTCATGCAGGAAGTGCGATCCACCCCGCGAGTTTTCAACCCGCAACACGCTAATTTCGTAGCCAGAGCGATCAGTTGGTGAAGACATTAGCGAATAGGGATTGCGGCGTAGCGCTTTGCCATCTTGCATGGCAACAATTACATGAGCACCGCCTGAGAAAATGGGTAGGAGCTGACCATCAACGCGTTCAAATCGGAATCGTTTTACATGGTCGGCGACCTGCTCAATCGCGGCTACACGCACACGCATTTCTGTGTTGGTGGTCACGGGAACATCACCTCTGGTGTTGGCGCTGTGCCAGGTTCTTCTGCATCAATGCATACACCCTGGAACGCGCCCAGGCGGCGCGAATAATGATCTCTCACGAGAAGTGAGAGGCCACAATGGGGACAAGTGTAAGGGCTGGTGCGCACATTATCTGTGAAACCTTTGCAGTGTACACATTGCACGCGGCGCGCCTCTGATCCGCGATGTTCGGTTTTGATTGAGGCCGGATCTATGCCATGGTTCATCGCCACTTGCATCACTTGACCGATAAAGCCTTCAGTGCCTGAAACATAAAGGCATGTGCCCATGTGGGATTTAGAAAGCACCGCACTCAATCGATTGAGCAAAATAGGAATTGTGGGAGCCTGCCACACATTATTGGCTTTCAGTGCTGCCATTTTTTGCTCATAGTCGGCAGCAGTGGCTGAAGTAGCAACAAAGAGAATCTCAGACTTTGACCACTCTTCGGAATTCGCAGATTGGCTCTGTTCCAACAAGGCTTCAGCCCCTTCAGCTTCCAGAGCGACCAAATGCTTGCGTGCAGCAGGATTAAGGGTGATGCCATTATAGGTGGGTCTGCTTTTTATACCTTTCACCAACATTTTGCCTTCCTCAGCCAATTGCCGTACGTTTTTTCTTCTCAGGATCATCAAAACTGATGGTGTGTGCGATGGCCTTGGATTTCAGGCTCTTGCCACGCACTTCCAAGGGTGTACCCTGCTTGGCGTAAGGAACATTGAGACGCACGATAGCCATGCTTTTTTTGGTGAGCTTGGAGTAGCTTGGGCAGGTGATGATGCCCACCTTCTTGCCATCGGCCCACAGCTCATCACCGCTGTCAGCCATCTTCTCTCCCTCAATGAGCAGCCCGAAAATCTTAAAGCGTTCTTTGCCTTTTAAGCGCGCATGTTCTTCCGCGCCACGGAAACCCGTTTTGCCCGGCGAAACCGTAAAATCCAGACCCAATTCCCAGAGCGAGTCTCCGGGCGGCTGATCTGGGAACGGATACATTTGTGAATTGTCGTAAGGATAAAACAACAAATAGCTTTCAACCCGCAAGAAATCGAGTGTGGTAAAGCACACTGGCTTAATGCCCATATCTTTGCCTTGATCCAGAATTGTATCCCAAATCATGGGCGCATCTTGCCCGCGGCAGAAAATTTCATAACCGCGCTCACCTGTATAGCCTGTGCGGGAGATCATAACGGGCGCACCAAACAGTGTGGTTTGCATGTGATGAAAATATTTAAGATCGCGAATGCCGGACACATGCTTGGCCAGAAAATCAACGGCAATTGGCCCTTGGAGTGATAAATCATGGAGATCATCATCAAACAGCACCGCCACGTTGCGCCCCGCAGCTTGCTTCACAACCTCTTCGTGGGCGGAGCCTGAACCATGCACCAACATCCAGCTGTTGGGGCCTGTTCGATAGATGATGCAATCATCAGTGAACATGCCGCGATCATTCAACATGCAAGCATAAACTGATTTTCCCGGATAAACTT
>JAGWUY010000198.1 GCA_028868255.1 Alphaproteobacteria bacterium
GTCAGAAAAGCTGATCGACCAGAGAGACTTAGGGCGATTTTGATGTTTCCGTGAAACATCAAAACGCTCTAGGTGTGGAGCAGGAAAAGAGACTTGGGTTTCAAAACAGGGAAAGTGAATATTTTTCGCGACGCTTCTGGGCACCGATCAGGGATGAGGCCATGGCGCGCGATGCTGTGAAAATGGCAGGGTTGCCAGTTTTTGTCTTGGCTGCCAATGCATGGTTCACAGCGCTTATGATGTTTGTCAAAACGGAAATTTCAATGGCCGTGGTCTATGCATTTTTGGCCATAGGCGTTGTGTTGCTGGTGATTGCGCTGCGTATGCGCAGTGGGCGGGCGGCGCTTATGCCTTTTGCGTTGGTGCCATTGGCTACATTTATCATGCTTGTCGTTTTGCAAACACTGCGCGGTGCCGTGATTAGGGATTCATGGCAAGTGCAACTGGTGGAACTGGCTGGAAATTGGGTTGTTCCTGCGCTGTGCGCAATCTTGGCCTATAGGGGTTTGCGCGGCTGGTTTTGGCTGAGGGCGCAGAAATGCAAAATGTCCTACTAATTTGCTCTATCGGCCCAACATGCTAACGATCAACGCCACGATCAGGAAGCTCACACCCATGGCTATAATTGCAGCCAAATACATCTGCGACTTGCGCGGCACAGCGCCAACGCGCCGCTGGCTTTCCAAAATCTTCTCGCGCTTCTTTTGGCGTGAACTGCCAATAACTTGCCCCATGATTGCCCCCGAAATCACACTTCAATTTATTCACACGAGCCTGCACCGCAATTTGACAGTTGTTCCGCAAGCTCATTAACTTGGTTTAATATGTGTGAAGCGGCACTGATTTGTCAACTTTAAGTGTTGATAACCGTTTCGAATATACAACCTTTGTAGGTGCAGTTTTTTCGGTGAAGTGCATTCCACTTTTTAATACTTTGGGCGCTCCTCAAAAAATTGATTCCAGCCTTGCAATTCAAGCCTGCTTGCGCCATAAGCCGCTCATCTTGGAGTTCCCGCTGGGGGCTGAACGGAAGGGGCAGGGCAACTTGCCTAGGGTTTTATAGCCTGGCTTCCCGTGTCTCCGCTCACACTTTGACCGGTCTTTCAAACCTTCTTCTGGTTTGTTTGAGGCTCTGCGCTGGTGCTTTCAAGTTGATGAAACAAAGAAAGGTTAAGCCCACATGGGTCTTTATGAACACACATTTCTGGTGCGCCAGGATGCAACACAGGCGCAGGTTGACGCGCTGGTGGAGCAGTATACCGCTGTTCTCACCGCTGGCGGTGCCAAGGTTGAGAAGGTGGAAAACTGGGGCATCAAGTCGCTCACATTCCGCCTGAAGAAGAACCGCAAGGCGTTTTTCGTATTCATGCATATTTCCGGCCCCCATGCCGCGATTGCTGAAATGGAACGCCAGATGTCAATCAGCGAAGATGTTGTTCGCTGCCTGACGATCAAGGTTGAACAATTTGAAGAAGGCCCTTCGGCCATGATGCGCCGCCGCGATGACCGCGACCGTCGTCGTGAAGAAGAAGGCTTTAGCATGGATGAGGTGAACTAATGTCGATGGAACAAGGCGCACGCCGCCCATTTTTCCGCCGCCGCAAAAGCTGCCCTTTCACGGGCACTGGCGCTCCTGCTATTGATTATAAGGATGTGCGTTTGCTGCAACGTTACATTTCTGAACGTGGCAAGATCATTCCAAGCCGCATCACCGCTGTTTGTGCCAAGAAGCAACGCGAATTGGCCAAGGCCATCAAGCGCGCTCGCTTCCTCGGCCTGCTGCCTTACGTGATTTCATAAGGAGAACACGAATATGGAAGTCATTCTCCTCGAACGCGTTGGCCGCCTTGGCGCCATGGGCGAAACAGTGAAGGTGAAGGATGGTTACGCTCGTAACTTCCTGTTGCCAAATGCCAAGGCTTTGCGTGCAACTGCTGCCAACAAGGCCAAGTTTGAACGCGACCGCGCTGTGCTGGAAGCCAAGAACGCTGCCACCAAGGCCCTCGCTGAAACCGAAGCCAAGTCTATTGAAGGCAAGACCTTCGTGGTGATCCGCCAAGCCGGTGAATCAGGCCAGCTTTACGGTTCCGTATCGGCCCGCGACATTGCCGATGCTGCAACAGCCGCTGGTTCAACCGTTGATAAGAACCACATTCACATCCAAAAGCCGATCAAGGTGATTGGTATGCATGATGTGCAAGTAACACTGCACCCTGAAGTGGTTGTGGCTGTGACTGTCAACGTGGCCCGCACTGCTGATGAAGCGGCCGCCCAGGCCCGTGGTGAAGACCTCACCGCCGTTGGCGCCACCGAAAAGGCTGAAGCCCGCGCTGCCGCCGAAGCGATGTTTGCTGAAGCCCAGGCCGAAGCTGCTGCTGAAGAAGAAGGCGGCAAGTAAGTCTTTCAAATATCTCGATTTAAAGGGTCGCCTTTGTGCGGCCCTTTTTTATTCACAGGGTCTGTGGATATCTTTGGAAGGCTCGATTCGTTGCCTGCCCGGCGTTTCACCCTGTTAAGACATTGGCATTATGAACACTCCGATTCCGCTTCGCGCCGTTGAACCTAATGCTGAAGAAAATTTCCGCAGCCCGCCGCAAAATCTTGAGGCGGAACAGGCGCTGCTGGGTGCCATTCTGTCGAATAATGAAGCAGCCGACCGTGTTTCCAACTTCCTGACTGCCGATCATTTTTCGGAAGGCATTCACGCGCGCATATTTGAAGCGGCAACGACGCTGATCCGCATGGGCAAACTGGCCTCGGCCGTCACACTCAAAACCCATTTTGAAAATGATACGACTCTGAAAGAAATCGGTGGCACGCCATATCTGGCGCGGCTAGCGGCCAATGCCACCACCATCATCAACGCAGAAGAATATGGCCGAACGATTTATGAGTTGGCGCAACGCCGCAAGCTGATTGGCATTGGCACTGATGTGGTGAATGAGGCCTTTGAGCCGGATATTGAAGTATCAGCGCGTGAGATGATTGAGCGGGCCGAGCAAGCACTTTATGGCCTCGCTGAAGTTGATAAATATGGCAAAGGCTTTCAGGCCTTCGGCCGCGCACTGACCATTGCAATTGATATGGCTTCTGCTGCTTATCAGCGTGATGGGGGCTTGTCTGGCATCTCGTCGGGCCTCACGGATTTGGATGAGAAGATGGGTGGTTTGCAATCTTCTGATTTGATCATTCTTGCGGGCCGCCCGGCCATGGGCAAGACAGCATTGGCCACCAACATCGCCTATCATGTGGCCAAAGCATACAAAGCTGAATACCAGCCCGATGGTTCCAACAAGGTAACGGATGGCGGCGTGGTGGCGTTCTTCTCGCTCGAAATGAGTTCGGAGCAATTGGCCACGCGTATTATCGCTGAGCAGTCTGGCATTTCTTCGGAAATGATCCGCCGTGGCAAAATCAACGAGGATGAGTTTCAGCGCTTGGTGGATGTGAGCCGCGAGTTGCAGGCCTTGCCACTTTATATAGATGACACGGGCGGCTTGACGATTGCACAGCTGGCCTCACGCGCGCGCCGTTTGAAGCGCCAGCGTGGCATTGGCCTCATCGTGGTGGACTATTTGCAGCTGCTGGCAGGCTCGGCCAAAAAGGCCTCAGAAGGCCGTGTGCAGGAGGTGACCGAAATCACTGTGGGCCTCAAAGCCTTGGCCAAGGAACTGGCTGTGCCGATCATTGCGCTGTCGCAGCTTTCGCGTCAGGTGGAAGCGCGTGAAGACAAGCGTCCGCAGCTTTCAGATTTGCGTGAATCAGGTTCGATTGAGCAGGATGCTGACGTTGTGTTGTTCGTTTATCGCGAGGAATACTATCTCGAACGTTTGATGCCGACCGAGGGCACGCCGGAGTTTCAAGGCTGGCAAGAAAAGATGGACCGCGCCCATGGCAAGGCCGAAGTGATCATAGGCAAACAGCGCCACGGCCCCACAGGCACCGTTGATTTGGCCTTCGAAGGCAAGCTCACCCGCTTCAGCAATTTGGCGCGGGATGGATATGTGCCAGAGCGGTTTGAATAGAGACTTGCGCTCTTTTCCAATTCATTTATTGCGATTGCTATGATCAACCCGCTGCAAGACCTGTCCTCAGCCATCGTCACAATTGACCTTGATGCCCTGCAAGCCAATTGGAAAATATTGGCGGCGCAGGCGCGTGGCATTTTACCGGCCACGGATACGGCCGCGGCAATTAAGGCCGACGCCTATGGCATTGGATTAGAGCAGGCGGCGAAGGCACTGTGGACTGCTGGGTGTCGCAGCTTTTTCGTTGCGCGGCCTTTTGAAGGGGCCGAGCTTCGCGCCCTGTTGCCCGATGCTTTGATCTTTGTCCTGGACGGTCTCTACATCGGCCAAGCTGATTATTATTTGCTGCACAATTTATACCCGGCACTTGCCTCGCTGGCCGAAGCGCAAGATTGGGCGGCCAATGGCAAGGGCAGGCCCTGTGCGGTTCATGTGGATACAGGCATCAACCGGCTTGGTTTCACCGCCGATGAGTTCACCCAATTGGTGGCGATGCGCAGTTCATTGAAGATTGATTTGGTGATGAGCCATCTCGCCTGTTCGGATGAGCCAGATCATCCGCTCAATGCCATCCAGCGCGACCGGTTTGCCAAATTCCGCGCCATGCTGCCGGATGTGCCTGCCAGCTTTGCCAATTCATCTGGCGTGTTTTTGGGCGATGGTTATCTCTATGATCTCACCCGCCCCGGCATTGCGCTTTATGGCGGCAACCCGCTGCCGGGCCATGCCAACCCCATGAAAGTGGTGGTTACAC
>JAGWUY010000020.1 GCA_028868255.1 Alphaproteobacteria bacterium
ACAGAAAGCTGTAAAGCGGGTGCCAGTCTTGATGTTGTGAAGCGTGCGCTGGACGCTGTTGAGCAACAGGCGGCGCGGCAGGCAGCCTAGCTGCTGCGCGCCAAGCGACCAGATCGCCCACCGCGGCGCGATTTGCGTTGGGTCAGTGTCGCCACCCGTTCTGTCAGGGCCTCAACAATGGTGTGGCGTTCGGCTGGTGACATGGCCAGCCAGCCGGCAATTTCTGTGCGCGTGCGCCCGCAGCCAATGCAGAATTGGGTTTCAGGATCAACCACACACACCTTCACACAGGGTGTTTCAATGTCGGGGAAGCGAGGATTATCCATGCGGTCAATTTGAACCCAGCGCCCCAGACTCACCGCACCAACTGCGCCACATTCAGGTCAATCTGCGTCAGTTCTTCAGCGTCAACACGCCATTTTCTGAGCGGAAGCTTGAAAGCTTCGCCAAAAAGCTCATGCCCAGCAATGTGCCGTTCAAGGCCCCCTCAGGCAGCACCATGGCATCCACATCATCCACACGCACCGTGTCAATTTCCACGCGGTCAAGCTTTACACGCGCGGCGTTAACAGTGCCATTGGCGGTGGAGACAGGAATTTTGTAATCCAGTGTGTTGGGACGCAAGCCGACCTTTTCAGCATCTTCATAGCTCAGCGCCACAACGCTGGCACCCGTGTCCACCATAACGTCAATATCGGCTTTGTTGATCGCGGCGCGGGTCACATAGTGGCCCAAAGCACCAGCCTTAAGCTCGGTCAGTGCCATGATCGAAATTTTTGGTTTTGCGGGGCTTTGCGCCACAAGGCCTGGCAACCCGGCGCTACCGATCAGAAACAGCGACAACACCACACTTGCAAATGAATTTGAACCACGCATCACTGTACTCCACATACGCGGAATTCAGTTTATGACGCACTCATGTGTTAAATGGTTGATACAAAGTCTAAACTTGTCGGCAAGGTTAACCAATCCTTGTCACGATGGCGATCAGCATGCCCAGTTCAGCGATCACCTGAACTGCGCCGCAAATATCACCAGTCTGCCCACCCAAATGCCGGATGGCCATGTGTCGCATAGCAGCCGTTAGTAGACCCGCTGCGGCCAGAGCCCAAATACCCGCATCAGCAGCAACAAAGGCGCAGGCATAAAGTGTAAATAAGCCCGCCGTGATGATGGCGAACAATGCGCCGTTGCGCCCGGGCCGGCCCGCCATCACCGAAAGCCCGTCACTGCGCGCAGGCCGCGTGGCCCACAATAAATCGACGACCATAGCGCGTGAAAATGCGCCGGCAGCAGCCAGCACCAAACACAGGGTAAACCAAGGCAGGCCCAGCAATATTTGGTAAATGCTCACCCGCAGAAAAATCGCCATGATGAGCGCACAGGCACCAAAGCTGCCAATCCGGCTGTCCTTCATAATCAGCAAACGATGTTCCCGGTCACGCCCACCAAACAGGCCATCCGCGCTATCGGCCAAACCATCTTCATGCAGCGCACCTGTCACCATCAGGCCAAAGCTACAAGCCAAAATGGCTGCAATGATGCTGGGTATGTTCAGCCAATGGAGTCCTGTAAGAACTGCACCGTTCAATGCCCCAATGATTCCACCGGCTACGCCAAAAAACCGCATGGCTTGCACCAGCCGTGGTGGATCAATGGTGCGGGTAAAGGGAATGGGCAAGCGGGTTAAAAAACGCAAGCCCATTAGAATTTCGGCGAAGGGGCGAAAACGACTATGATTTTCGGAACTGGGAGGGGAAGTGTCGCTCATGGAGAAAAATCAAGGTGACTTGCCATTATGAATCGTGACAGACAGCGCTTCGCCTCCTGCCACACCATCCCATAGCAGGCCAAAGCCGACAAAGGAAAGACATAGAAATGACCACAGGCCTGCCTTTTGATGACATTCGCAATCTGATCAAAACGATGCCGATGGCAGATTTGGAAAGTGCGGTAAAAGCCAAGGAGCATGAAGCGCAATTGACCAAGCCTCCAGGCGCCTTGGGCAAATTGGAAGGTCTGTCCGAATGGGCCGCCACTTGGCAGGGCCATTATCCGCCCCGCACCACCCGAACAATTGTTGCGGTGTTTGCCGGCAACCATGGTGTGGTCAATCAAGGTGTTGCCGCCTATCCGCAAGCCGTCACGGCGCAGATGGTGGCTAATTTTCAGCACGGCGGCGCTGCGGTCAATCAAATATGTAAAACCTTTGATCTCGGGCTGAAAGTGTTTGAACTGGCGCTGGATCAACCCACAGGCGACATCACGCAAGAACCCGCACTCTCAGAAAAAGACTGTGCTGCCACTTTTGCCTACGGCATGGAAGCAATAGCGGGCGGGTGCGATTTGCTGTGCATTGGCGAAATGGGCATCGGCAACACGACGATCGCAGCCGCACTGGCTCATGGCTTGTTTGGCGGCACTGCTGAAGAATGGGTGGGGCCGGGTACAGGTGTTGATAATGATGGTCTGAAGCGCAAGGCCGATGCTTTGCGCCGTGCTGTGGCCCTGCACCGCATTCATCTGAATGATCCGTTGGAAGTTTTGCGCCGCTTGGGCGGGCGTGAATTGGCCGCTATGGCGGGGGCAATCTTGGCAGCGCGCATGGAGCGTGTTCCCGTCTTGATTGATGGCTACGTGGCCACTGCCGCCGCTGCTGTTCTCTACAAAATGGATAACTCAGCGCTCGACCACTGCGTAGCTGCGCATTGCTCGGCAGAGCCTGCCCACCGCAAGCTGCTGGATAAAATTGGCAAGCAACCGCTTTTGGATTTGGGCATGCGGCTAGGCGAAGGTTCAGGTGCGGCCATGGCTGCAGGTATTGTGAAAGCCGCCATCAATTGTCACAACGACATGGCAACATTTGCTAGCGCTGGTGTTGCTAACAAAGAGGCTTAAGCTGTTAGCGAGATCAACTGGCGTTGCGAGTCAGATTGAATTTCTGGCCCAGCCATGATCTCGCCACGCGGGCCTGAAAGCACACGTTTAGCAGGGAAGGTGCAAATCACTTCTGTGCCGCGCCCAATCTCACTCTTGATGCTAACTTTGCCACCATGAAGTTCCATGATGCCTTTGACAATGGAAAGGCCAAGGCCGGCCCCGTCAATGGCCTTCTTGGTGGCCAGACTGCCCCGGGAGAAGGCAGCAAGGGCCGAGTTGATTTCTTCCTTAGGAATTCCCGGGCCATTGTCTTTAACATGAAGCTCGATGGTGCCTTGCGCTGTGCGCTGAGCAAACATCATCACCATGCCACCCTTCGGAGTAAATTTTATTCCATTGGTCAAAAGATTGATCACAACCTGATTAACCGCTCGCATGTCACCCAGAATTTTAGGTGTGCCGGGCTGCATATCAAACGCAACTTGAATTTCTTTTTCCGCAGCGGCTAGTTCGGTCAAGTGGGCGGCGTGCTCCATTGCTTCCAACAGTGAAAATGGTTCATCCCGAATTTCACGGCGCCCTGCCTCTATGCGTGAAATATCGAGAATATCATTGATAAGTCCAAGCAAATATTGACCAGAGTGGTGGATGTCACCTGCGTAATCTTTGTAAGTTGAGTTGGTTAATGGACCAAACAGTTCGCGTTCCAAGATTTCTGAAAATCCCAGAATGGCATTCAACGGTGTGCGCAACTCATGGCTCATATTGGCAAGGAAAGATGATTTGGCGCGGTTGGCATTTTCTGCCTTTTGTTTTTCAGTTTCAGCCCGATCCCGCTCTTGTTTCAGTTCGGCAATCAAAACATCTTTGTGGTTACGATAAACAATCATATCACGCGCCGTGCTTTGCAATTGGCGTGCGATGAACAGGAAAAATGCCTCTAGCGTGATAATCAAACCTGCCATGGCCAGATAAATCGGGCCGGCTTCAGCAGCACAACGATAAGCAACGCCAATCGTCATCACACAAGTACCTGCAATCAACACTGGCATAAAATTGTTGACCAGCAAAAAACGCGCTGCACTGACCACCATAATAGCAGCGATAATAAATGTGCCTTGCAGTGAGTTGGCGTGCGGCCAGAAGATAAACAAGGGAATAACCCAACAAGCACCCAGCAAAAGTTCAGAAGCGGAAATCATGCCGATCCAGTCACGCTGTTCATGCACATCGCGGGGCTGCTTGAAATAGAGCTGGCAAAGAAAAAGTTGAATGGCGTTGCAACCCAAAGCCGCAATCAGCCATGATAACGCGGTGATGATCGGCACCCAAGTCATGGCTGTTACTCCGAACAGCAACGCAAGCAGTGGCATTGCCGGGGCCAATTGCAATTGGTTGCGCAAGAAGAGTTCCAGAATGTCTTTCTGCCAGGGTATCGAAGATTCGCGCGGCAATGAGTCTTCGAATTGCGAAGGCGATTCTGCCTTCACCGTTTGCAATGGAATTTCAACGTGAATATTCTGTCTTAAGTCGTTGTTCAAATGTGCCGTTTCAACCAGCATGGTTGCCAAGTCCCTGAAAATTTGAAGCTCTTTCGTAACAGAAAATCGCTAATGCCGGATTTGGAAGGAGGGTAAAGATTGATTCAATATTCTCGCTCTAGCCCCCTGCGCTGAAAGCAATTATAGCAAGCTGCACAACCTGTTGAGAAATTGGAAACCAAGATGACCGACGTCACCAAAGAACAAGTGCTTGCCGAACTTAAGCGCATTGCGGCGCCAGATGGGCGCGGCAACATTGTGGGCGCAGGGTTAGTTTCTGAAATTGTGGTGCAAGGCGGCCAAGTGATGTTTGCGCTAAACGCTGATCCGCAGCACATGAAAAGCATGGAACAGCTTCAGGCCTTTGTGCAAAAAGCTGTTAGTGGCATACCCGGTGTGACCAAAGCGATGGTAGCCCTAACGGCAGAGCGCCCATTTTCGCGTGAGGCTGGGCCAAAAGTTTCCTCAACCCAAACCCTGCGCAACGGCGTGCCGGGCGTCAAGCATTTGATTGCTGTTGCCTCAGGTAAGGGTGGCGTGGGCAAATCCACCACCGCTATCAATCTCGCTTTGGCGCTGAAATCACTGGGCTTGCGCGTGGCTGTTTTGGATGCGGATGTTTATGGCCCGTCGATGCCCAAGCTTTTTGGCATTTCAGGCCGCCCCGAAGCCAGTGATGCTGAAGGTAAGCGCATGAAGCCCATGGCGCGCTTTGGCGTGGAAGTAGCTTCGATCGGTTTCTTGGTCGATGAAGATACGCCCATGATCTGGCGTGGGCCTATGGTCATGTCCGCCCTCACGCAATTGTTACGTGAAGTGTCATGGGGGCCGACCGACGTAATGGTGATTGATATGCCCCCAGGCACAGGCGATAGCCAATTGACCATCGCCCAACAAACGCCACTGTCCGGCGCAGTCATCGTGTCCACGCCGCAGGACTTGGCCTTGCTGGATGCGCGCAAAGGCATCAACATGTTCAAGAAGGTGAACGTGCCCCTTTTGGGCATCATCGAGAACATGAGCTATTTCGTGTGTGATGGCTGCGGCAAGCGCCATGAAATCTTTTCCCACGGTGGTGCAAAGGCCGAAGCGCGGAAATTAAGTATCCCGTTTCTGGGTGAAATTCCGTTGGATTTGGCATTGCGTGAACGCTCTGATGCAGGCGAACCTATCGTGGTGAGTGATCCAAATTCGCCGCACACAGCCACTTATGTGGCCATTGCAAAACAAATCTGGGCCAGCCTTGAGTCAGGGGCAGGCATAAAACCTGCGCCAAAAATCACATTCGATGCTTGATCGCCGGCTATTTATGCTTCACAAAATGTTAACGAGAGTTAGGCTTCAATTGAAAATTGAACGCGTTGGCTTTTGATTCGTGGCGTAAGAAGGGGAACAGCAATGTCGAAATTGATGTGGGTGCTTGGCATTCTTTTGGCTGCCTTGGGTATAGCCCTAGGGCTTACGACTATTTTGGCCCCAGGCCGCATGCAGGCCTATGGCATGTTGCCAGATACTGCCGCAATACTGCTTGTTGGCGGTCTGGTTTGCATCGGCCTAGGTGGCGTGATTGATGCACTAGGCCAGTTTGCAATTCGCCAACCCGAAATGCCGGCTGAACGCCCCCGTCAGGCGGAACCCATGGGTGAAAGCAATGCCGCAACAATGCCCAACCCAGCGGGTGCCCGCTTTGGCCGAAAAGCTGTTGAAGCAGCCGCTGCAACGACTGCGGTTGCTGCAACAGCGGCAATAATATCTGAGACCGGTAAAACCAGCGTGGCAGATACCATTGCCGCCTTAGATGAAGCCAAGGCCGATATTAAGAAGGCCTTGGGCGGGATGGACAGCTTGGTAACGCCAGCGGACGATACAACAGCAGAAGCCGCAACCGCGCAGACCCCAACTATGGCTGCCGCGGCAGACGTGCCGCACGACACAACAGAAGATTCCGGCCTCTATGTGGTAGAAGAAAAAATTATTCGAGGTCGGCCCGCCCGCGTACTGTCAGACGATACAGTAGAAGCGGAAACAGATGAAGGCTGGATGCGCTTTGAAAACCTTGAGCATCTGAACGAATATCTGGATTCGACAGAAGAGCCAGAAGCTTAAGCCTAGCGCACATCCAAAACGCTGGTGCGCGCGTGGCGCACCACATCTGTCGCCACCGAGCCTTTAAAAAGCCGTTGCATCCGGCTGCGCCCTTCGTCTGACACCACGATCACCCGGTAGTGAGAACCTGCTGAGACAATTTCCTCGGCCGCTTTGCCAATTCCAAGTTTTGACTCCGCGACCGTAATTTTCATGGCTTGAAGAAGCGCTTTTGCATTGGCAATTGCAGCTTCTGCGGCCTTGCGGCCTGTTTCATCCCGCGTCACCGCAAATAGCGTAATCGGCTCACCGATAACATGAGCCAAAACAGCGGCGCGGCGCACGGCCTGCAGCGAGCGCGAGGTTCCATCGGTGCAAATAAAAAAACCCTTCCTATTGCGCGGCGGCCGCGCCACCAGAACCGAACAGGGCGCCATTGTCGTAACTGTCTGGACAATACCTGCATCAAAAAAGGAACTGAATTCACCACGCCAGCGCGAAGGTTCACCGAGAATCATAAGGTTATAGGGACCAAGTTCATATTGATCGAGAATACCAACAGCAACGTCCGGTGCGGTCTTCAACTTGAGCACCACGCTGCGCCCTTCCGGGCTGCGATATTCGGCCTTGTTATCGCCCGCAGGATCGCCCCAAGCATCCTGATGCTCAACAACACGCGGCCAGTTTTCGGCCTCAATGCCTTCTTCTCTCAAAACATTGAGTGCTTTTTTGAGATAAGAAACACCTGGCAATTCAAAGCCAGCATCCATCATGTTCTGCCGCGCCAACCGCACTTGCAGGCCACCAGAATGCAGGCCTTGGTCAATGGGGCGGACATAGAGAATGATAATGTCGCAGTCGTCGGTGGCGGCCAGTTGGCCCGCCGAGCGCACCGTCATAAACGATTCTTCGGTGCCATCAATGCAAGCCAATATACGAAAACGGTTGCGCCGTTGGCTTCGCAAGTGTGATAAGGTTTTTTGCACCGCAGCCTCTTGGCGGTCTGATAGGTGCGTGCGCCTGAACAACCCTAGAGCCAAATTCGTCTCCGATTACCTGTTCAAGAGGGGCCAATAGAATGTTGATGTGAGCAACATTACCACAATTGACAACGCCATCATGCGAATGCCGATTTTAAGAAAGTCAATGCTCTTGAGATAGCCCGAAGCATAAATGATGGTAAAAGCCGGCTGCGCGGCTGGTGTGAGATAACCGAACGCCGACGAAATTGCAGTCAAAAATCCCGTGCGCAGTGGGTCTTCCCCCGCAGCCACAGCAGTTTTCAAAACGATGGGCGCAAGCACAGCAACCGCCGCACCCGCCGTCATAGTGTTAGACACAACAATCGTTAAAAGCGAAATGGCCACAGTAAAACCAAAGTCGCTTGCAGCACCAACGGAAGCCATTGCTCTGATGGCGCTTGAAGCCACCCATTCAGCCGCACCAGTGGCCTGCATTTCAACGCCGAGAGAAATGGCCGCAGCATAAAGCAACACCACACCCCAGTTCACGCCTGCGTTAATATCCTCCCAACGCACCAAACCAAAAATCAGGAAGGCCGCTGTGCCAGCAATAGCGATGGTTCCCAACCCAAGTTTTGCCGAAAAAAACACCCAGAATAAAATTGTAACGGCAAAGATCGCAATCGTCAGCCACTCTGAACCGCGCATTAGCCCTTGCATAGAAACCTGCGTGCGCAAGCGGCTAATGGCACGAGACATATCAATGGTTTCAGGCTTGAACGTAAAAACCAGCAGCAGCCCTACAATCGGCAATCGCAGCAGGAACATGGGGAAAGCATAAATCGACCAATTCACATAATCCATCAGGTAACGATAAGTGGCCGGATCAGTAGGGTTGTAGAAAAATTCTTTCCAATAGCTAATCATAATGGCATTGCGCGCACCACCAGATGGTGTGGCCACACCGGCAATCGAACAGCCGTAAGAAATTGAAAACAAAATTACTGCAGCAAGATTGTGCACCTTCTTCGGGTCACTCGACGTCAGAGTGATCAGCGTCACCCCAACGGGCAGCATCATGGCCGCCACCGTGTGCTCTCCGATAAATGCGGCTAGCAAGCCGCACACCGTAGTGATGCCAAAACTGATCCAATAAACATTGGTGCCCGTCATGCTCACAATCCACCAAGCGATACGTTTGTCCAGCCGCTGCTTAACCACAGCCACGGCCAGCATCAGCGAGCCCATGATGAAAAGAACAGAATCGGTCATCAAGCTTTGTGCAACTTTGGTAGGGTCAACTTTCAGCAACGCCACTTCGCCCACAATGATGAGGAGTGGCACAGTGGGCAAAGGCACGGCCTCGCTGATAAAAAGCATGGTGGCCATGATAGACATGGACAATACAATCAACCCATTATGCGTCAGGCCAGCCGGCGTTGGCAGCGACATCAAAGAAAACCCCACCATCATGGTGATGATGAACCAGCGCCGCTTCCACAACAACGAAAGATCAATGCTGGAACGCAGTAACCGCCAGCGCTGATAGCCGCGACGCCTGATGCGACGAAAGCCTGAAGACGGCGCATGCGCCAGCAAGCTGTCACGGGCCAAAACGAAGTTGTGTTGCGGTAGCAATGCTGTGCTTTCAGAATTCATATTCTGCCGTTTTGGATTTTGCCTGAATTGGCATTAGGATGCTGAGAACTTTGGTGGATTCGTAGATTTCATGCAACAACTTCAAACCGTCCTGACTGTGATAGACCAGAACATCAAGCAAAGCTGCGCGACGCTGTTTGATTTCGTGCGATTTGCCAGCGTGGGCACCGACCCCGCTTATGTGGGGGACTGCAAAAACGCCGCCGATTGGCTTCTGGCCTATCTGCAAGGTCTGGGTCTGCACACCAGCCTGCACCCCACAACGGGCCAGCCTGCCGTCATAGGCCGCACGCAACGGCAAGGCGCAACCGCAAAGCCGCATATCTTGTTTTATGGGCATTATGATGTGCAGCCCGCCGAACCGTTTAACCTTTGGCATTCTCCACCTTTTGAGCCGCGCTTGGGCAAAGGCGCGCATGGCCAAGACGTGATGTTCGGGCGCGGCACCAGTGACGACAAGGGCCAATTGCTGACCTTTTTAGAGGCCTGCAAAGCTTGGATCAAATGCCATGGCGAACTGCCATTTGACCTCACCGTATTGCTGGAAGGCGATGAGGAGGGCGACACCAGCCATTTGGATCGTTTTCTCGCCGAAAATTCGGACGCTTTTAGTGCAGACGTCGTATTCATCTGCGATACCGAAATGTGGAACCGCGAAACACCAGCCATCACCACTTCACTGCGCGGTTGCATTGCCGATGAAATCACCATCCATGGGCCCCGCATTGACTTGCATTCAGGCTATTATGGTGGCCCGGCGGTGAACCCCATCAAAGTTCTCTCCGCCATTCTCGCCAAGATGCATGACAAAAATGGCCGCATCACGATCCCCGGCTTTTACAATGGTATCAAACCGGTGACCGAGGCGCAAAAGCGCCAATGGAAATCCTTGAAGCTGAAGCCATCTGATTATCTTGGCGCGGTCGGCTTAAAGCATTTGGCAGGTGAAAAAGGCTTCAGCCTTCTGGAACAATTATGGGCGCGGCCAACGGCAGAAGTGAATGGCATATATGGCGGCTATCGCGGGGCAGGGGCCAAAACTGTGTTGCCTGCCACGGCCACGGCCAAACTCACCTTCCGCCTTGTTCAAGGGCAAAAACCAAAATCCATTCGCGCTGCCTTCCGCAAATTCGTCAAGGCCAATTTGCCCACAAATTGCAAAGTCACTTTCAATGAGCAAGGCGGAGACAACACGGGCATTAAAGTCTCAGAAAACAGCACTTGGGTAAGTGCCGCCAGCCGCGCCTTGGAAGCCGAATGGAACCGCAAGGCCATGTTGATCGGTTCGGGCGCATCCATACCTGTTGTCCAAAGTTTTAAAGAACATTTGGGCTTGGATTGCTTGCTGGTGGGCTTTGCGCGTGATGATGATTGCATTCACAGCCCCAACGAAAAATATGATGTTGAATCTTATCACAAAGGAACGCGAAGTTGGGCGTGCCTGATCAATGAAATTGCCCAAGGAGATTTGGAATGAGCGTAGAGAAAACATTAGCAACAGCCGAGCTGGGTTTTGGCGCAAGCATGGACCGCTTGTTTGAACTGCTGCGCATTCCTTCAATCTCCACTGACCCGGCTTATAAGGCGCAATGTCAACAAGCCGCTGACTGGCTGGTGAAGGAATTGTCGTCCTTGGGCTTTGATGTGGCAGCGCGGCCCACAGGCGGCCACCCCATGGTGGTGGCCCATTACAAATCCAAAATGGCCACCTCCAAAACCCCGCATGTGCTGTTCTATGGCCACTATGATGTGCAGCCGGTGGACCCTGTGGAACTGTGGCACACCAAGCCTTTTGAACCGACTTTGAAAACGGATGAGAGGGGCGTGAAGCGCATCTATGGCCGCGGCACCGCTGATGACAAGGGCCAATTGATGACCTTTGTGGAGGCGGCCCACGCCTGGATTAAGACTACTGGCACCTTGCCGATCAACGCCACGTTCCTGATTGAAGGCGAAGAGGAAAGCGGTTCTCCGTCGTTGCTGCCCTTCCTGCGCGCCAACAAGAAAGAATTGTCCTGTGACGTTGCCTATGTGTGCGACACCAACATGTGGGATGAAAAAACCCCGGCCATCACCACAAGACTGCGCGGGCTGGTGCATGAAGAAATCACCATCACTTCACCATCGATCGATTTGCATTCCGGCATGTATGGCGGCGCAGCCATGAACCCGATCCGCGCACTCTCAAAATTGATCGCAGCTCTGCATGATAAAAACGGCCGCGTCACAATCCCTGGTTTTTATAGTGGCGTTGCTGAATTGCCCAAGCCTGTGAAAAAGCAGTGGGCCTCGCTCAAATTTTCGGAAAAGAAATTCTTGGGCGCAGTCGGCCTCAAATCCGCCGCGGGTGAAAAAGGCCGCAGCGTGATTGAGCTGATCTGGTCGCGCCCCACGGCAGAGGTGAATGGCATTTGGGGTGGCTATACCGGGACAGGGGGCAAAACCGTGATCCCCTCCAAGGCTCATGCCAAACTCACCTTCCGTTTGGTGGGCAAGCAAAACCCAAAATCCGTGCTCGCCGCCTTCCAGCGCTTTGCCAAAAAACAAATGCCGAAGGATGCTGTGATTACGTTCTCCGGCCACGGCGGCGGCAGCCCGGCATCTGAGATCAGTGAGAGCAATGTGTATATCAAGAAATCATCCGCAGCTTTAAAGGCAGAATTCAAGAAAGAGGCCGTGCTGATGGGCTCTGGCGGCTCCATCCCCATTGTGCGCAGCTTCAAGGACATTCTGGGCATGGATTCTGTGCTGGTGGGCTTTGGCCTGAATGATGACGCCATCCACAGCCCCAACGAAAAATACAACGTGAGTAGCTTTGAACGCGGCATAAAAAGCTGGGTGCGCATCATGGGTGCGTTGAGTGAATGAAGATAGTTTAAGACGCTATTTCAAAGCGTTGAATGCGTTTGATCTGAAGTCAGTTGAAGCGATGTTTGCGCTGGATGCGGTTTACATCTCGCCGGGCTTGGCCAAGCCTCAACAAGGGCGCACAGAAATCATGCGCTCATTCTCAAGCTATTTCGCTGAATATGCTGATCAGGTTTCGGTGGACGATAATATCAAGCCTGAATCACCGAACACATTTTCCTCGTCTTGGCGATTGACGGCCACCAGCAGCAAAACTGGAAAGCGCATCCAGCGCGCCGGCACGCAGCGCACGATTTTTGATGAACGGGGGTTGATCAAGCGGGTTGAGGTGTTTGATCTCTAATCTCCCTCCCCCTTGTGGGGAGGGAGACTTTACCCAATCTTAAACCCCGTCACATGCGCAGGCGGCTTCATCCCGGGGATCAGCCTTGGGTCATCAACGGGCGGCAACGTAACGGTGCTCATCGGAATTACGCCAGCCCAAATCGGCCAAGCATAATCCTCTTCATCATCGCCGGGCGGCCCATTGCGCACCTTGGCTGAAACCTCATTCAGCTCTAACCCCAAAATGGTCGTGGCCTTCATTTCTTTCGCCGTCATCGGCCGCAGGATTTCCGTGCGTCCCGGAAAAAGCTGATTGACAAAATTGTTCAGTCGCATTTCTTTTTCGGCCAATTCAGTCACCTTGAAGGCTTTGCCAAAGGCCATGACTGAGCGATAATTGCAGGAATGATTGAAGGCCGAACGCGCCATGACCATGCCATCCAGAATGGAAACACTCAGGCACACATCCACGCCTTCGCAAGCTTCCAACATACGGCTGGCGGATGAGCCATGCCAGTAAATATGGTTACCCTCACGCCACTGCAATGTGGGTGTCACATAGGGCATGCCTTTGAAACTATAACCCACCCAGCATTGCGGCTGCGCATCCAGAATGGCGTGGACGGTGGTTTCATCATAATGGGCGCGTTTGTTCATGCGCTTCACGCGGGTGCGTTCGGTGGGGGCTATGGTCATTCTTTCCTCGCTTTTCAGGGGCGTGTTGTGCTTTAATACTGGTCTGTTAGAAAGAACCATTTTAGCCGCCAATGAGCAGACCACTTACCACCGCATCTGTTGTTGATTTTGGCGTTGATCGGACGGATGCTGAACCCATTCATGTTCAGATTGCCAGGCAGCTGCGCGAACTTGTTTTGTCTGGTCGCCTGAAGCCAGAAGTGAAATTGCCATCCACCCGCGCCCTCGCACAGGATTTGAAAGTGGCGCGCGCCACGGTTGTTGAAGCTTACGACCAGTTATTGGGCGAAGGCTATTTGGAAACCTCGATTGGTTCAGGCACGCGGGTGGCCGCGCAACTGCCAGAAACGTTGTTGGCCGCCGCCCCGCGCGCTGCCAAGGCCAAGCCCTCATTGATTCATGCAAACAAGCGCGTTGCCGCCAAGCCATTTCGCTCAGGTCTGGTGGATTGGGAGCATTTTCCCCATGATGAGTGGGGCCGCATTCTGGGCCGCTTCTGGCGCAATCCGCCTATTGCGCTGTTGGAACACAATGACCCGCTGGGCTGGTTGCCTTTACGGCACGCCATTTCGCAACATCTGTTTGAATGGCGCGGATTGGAATGCGAGGCCGAACAAGTGATCGTCACCGCAGGTGGCATGGATGCGTTTGACCTGATCCAGCGAGCCACCTTGAAAGCAGGCGATGCACTGTGGCTGGAAGAACCGGGCTATGCCACCGCGCGCCATGTGTTTGCCCAAGCCGGGTTGAAAATCATCAGCGTGCCAGTGGATGCGGAGGGGCTGGTGGTCGAGCGCGGCCGCAAAATGGCACCTCACGCAAAAGCCGCATTTGTAACCCCCGCGCGGCAATACCCCACGGGCGTCACCATGCCATTGAGCCGCAGGTTGGAGTTGTTGGACTGGGCTGCAGGGGCAGGGGCCACAATTATCGAAGACGATTACGACAGCGAGTATCGTTATGTAGGCCGCCCTCTGCCTGCGCTGATGAGCTTGGACAGCCAAGCGCGCGTAATTTATTCCGGCACTTTTTCAAAAGTGTTTTCACCGTTGGTGCGCTTGGGTTTTTTGGTGGTGCCAAAACATCTTTTAGGCCCGTTTCGAGAAGCGCGTGCCGTCCATGGTGCGCCGCCATCCTTGATCGTGCAGCCGGCCTTGGCCAGCTTTATGGCCAGTGGCGCGTTCGCAGTTCACATCCGTCGCATGCGCCGCATCTATGCAATCCGAAGGGAGGCTTTGATCGCAGCGCTCCAACCTGGTCACGGGAAATATTATCAGCTTGAGGCGTCGCCCTCAGGCCTCATGTTGCTTCTACGTTTGTCAACAAGTGATGTAGCCGTTGCGCAAGAATTGGCCAAGGCAGGCGTGCAAGTTCAAACTCTATCCAGCCACTATGGAGGCACGGAAAAATCCCAAGGTCTGCTTTTGTCCTTTGCTGGATTTCCTGAAAGGGAGTTGCAAAATGCTGCCAAAATTTTGGTAGAAACAATTGCGGCATTCAACGGGGCTTCCACATGATCAAAATATTCAGAACGTTTTTCATCTCCACCCCATTGATGCTCGGCCTCGCCAGCTGTGCATTTGCCGATGGATCAATGATGATTATGAAGCCCACTGCCGCCGCATCGCTCACGCCCGGTGCCACAACGGGTGCGGCCTATCTCGACATCATAAACATGGGCAAAGAGGCCGACAACCTGCTGCGTATTTCTACCCCCGCCGCTGATATGGCGATGTTGCATGAATCGAAAGATGAAAATGGCGTGATGAAAATGGAGATGCTCGACAAGCTGGAAATTCCAGCCGGAGCGACAGTGAAGATTTCACCCGGCCATCTGCACATCATGCTCATGGGCCTGAAAGCACCTTTGAAAGAAGGTGATCACGTAGCGCTTGATCTTGTTTTTGAAAAAGCAAGCAATGTGAAAGTGGATGCCGTCGTTAAGAAGGTGGGCGACATTCTGAACTGAATTTTCAGCCGCCCGTCACGCTCATATGCCGTGCCACGGCGGGTTTTAACTGGGTGCGGTCAATGATAAAGTCGTGGCCCTTGGGCTTGCGTGAAATGGCCTCATCAATGGCACGAGATAAAACTTCATCACTTTCAGACGCACGCAGTGGTTTGCGCAAATCGGCTGCATCTTCCTGGCCAAGACACATATAGAGCGTTCCTGTGCAGGTCAGGCGAACGCGGTTGCAGCTTTCGCAGAAGTTATGAGTGAGCGGCGTGATGAAGCCGATGCGCCCGCCTGTTTCTTTAACGCGCACATAGCGGGCAGGGCCGCCCGTCTTGTAAGCGATGTCTTCGAGTGTGAACTGGCCTTCCAGTTGCGCGCGCACGGTGGACAAGGGCAAATATTGATCCGTTCTATCGCCATCAATATCACCCAGTGGCATGGTTTCAATCAATGTCAAATCCGCCTTCTGACTATGGCACCACTGCATCATGGCGGGAATCTCATGCTCGTTCACACCTTTCAACGCCACAGCATTGATCTTGATGTGCAAGCCAGCATCCTGCGCGGCCTTGATGCCATCCAAAACTTTGGAGAGTTCCCCCCAGCGCGTGATCTTGCGGAATTTCACAGCATCCAGCGTGTCCACCGAAACATTGATGCGCTTCACGCCGTGATGTGCAAGCTCCTTGGCATATTTGGCAAGCTGGCTGCCATTGGTGGTGAGCGTCAATTCTTCCAGCGCACCCGTTTTCAAATGGCGTGACAGGCTTTCAACCAGCGTCATCACGCCTTTGCGCACCAGTGGCTCGCCGCCCGTCAGGCGTAGCTTGCGCACGCCCTTGGCAATGAAAGCCGAGCACACCCGGTCCAGCTCTTCCAGCGTCAACAAATCTTGCCGTGGCAGAAAGGTCATGTTCTCTGCCATGCAATAGACGCAGCGGAAATCACAGCGATCCGTCACAGAAACGCGGAGATAGCTGACCGAACGGCCAAAGGGGTCAATAAGACTTGCGGACATCAGCTATATCTGGGCCGATATATCGATGACGTCAAGCACATGCAAAAAATGTGATGGCTTGTCGCATGTTCCAAACTGGCCTAGAAAATTGCCATGGTCGCAGCCAAACATCTTTCACGCAGAGCAGCCTTGGCGTTAATCGGGGCGGGTTTTGTTGTGCCAAGTGTTGCCGCAACGCCCTTGGTTGATCTGGCTTTGGTTTTGGCCATCGATTCATCCTATAGCATCGATCCTGAAGAATATCTGCAACAGATGCGCGGAACGGGCCAAGCCTTTCTCGATTCCAAGATTATGGAAGCCATTGCACGCGGGCCAAACAAGCAAATCGCGGTTGCGGCTTTTCTGTGGTCGGATGCCGGCCACGAAAACCTCATCGTTCCTTGGCGCATTATTGCGAAGCCAGCTGACGCTATATCCGTGGCGGATGTTTTTTTAAGTATTCCCCGCGAAGACTACAAAGGCAGCACAGGCACAGGCGCAGCCCTGCTTTTTGCGCAAAAACTTTTGCATGAGGCTCCGCCCAGCTTGCGCCGTGTGGTTGACCTTTCAACCGATGGAACGCGTAACACAGGGCCGGAAGTTGAACCCGTGCGTGACCGATTGGTGCGCGATGGGATCACCATCAATGGCTTGGCTATCGCAAATGAGGTTCCTGATCTGCAGACCTACATCACAAAAAGTGTAATTGGCGGCGATGGCCATTTTGTAATCGTAGCGCGTGACTACAATGCTTACACCGAAGCCATCAAAACCAAGTTGCTCCGAGAAGTCTCCAATTTTGACATCATCTGATTAATCGCAGCTGCCATGCAAACCAGAGATGACGACAAGCCTTCAATGCTGGTCTATTGATCAAAAATGAACAAATCCCGCATGATCGGCTTTGCGCTGGCGGGGGCAGGCGCTGCCCTCTTTTCCACCAAAGCTATTTTCATAAAGCTAGCCTATATGGACCAGGTGAATCCGGCTTTGATGCTGGCCTTGCGCAATCTTGTGGCGCTGCCATTTTTCGTGGGGATTGGAATTTACACCGTGATGCAAATGCGCCGCGCAGGCAAGCCTTTGCCATCAGCCAAATTGACCATGCAAGCGCTGATGACAGGGTTTATTGGCTATTATATTTCCTCACTGCTGGATTTTGAGGGCCTGACCTACATCACGGCGCAGCTTGAGCGGCTGGTGTTGTTCACCTATCCCATTTTCGTAATGATTTTGGGGGCGATGTTTTTCCAATCACGGATAACAAGGTACGGCGTTTTGGCTGCCGCCATCACCTATGGCGGCTTGATGGTGGTTTTTTTGTCGGCACTGCCTGAAGGCGGCAATAATGTGATGATTGGCACGGCACTGGTTTTGGGCTGTGCCATCACTTTTGCGCTGTATCAATTGCTGGCGAAAAGTTTTATCACAGTGATGGGTGCAACGATGTTCACATCGATTGCCCTGTCAGGCTCAGCCGTCGCCTGCATAGCGCATTATGTGGTGGTGAGCCGCAGTTTTGATTTCTCATCATCCCCGCGTTTTTTTTGGTTGGCTGCGGGAACTGCGCTGTTCGCTACGGTCTTCCCATCATTTCTGGTCAATGCCGGCTTGTCGCGCATCAGTGCGCAGTCTTCTTCGATGATTGCAACCATCTCGCCTTTGATCACAATTTCACTCGCCGTTTGGATTTTGGGCGAACACTTCACCATCGCTGATGCCATAGGTTCAGCAATGGTGATTGCGGGTGTGATGTTCTATGCGCTGACGGAAAAGAAAGCCTGAACCTTAGCTGACGTTATCAGGCAGCACTTCCTTGCGCTTGGCCATGAAGGCCTGCAGCTGTTCATCAATGCCTTCATCGAGTGGCGGTGCCACATAATCCTTCAACATCTGCTTCCACTTGGTGTTGGCACGCACCACGATATCTTTCTCGCCATCATCGCGCCATTGCTCAAAGCTGTTATTATCCGCCAGAGAGGAGCGCCAGAAGGCATGTTCAAAATTCGCCTGGGTGTGATTGCAACCCAAATAATGCGCGCCCGGCCCAACCTCGCGGATGGCGTCCATCGCTTGACCATTTTCGCTGAAATCAACACCTTCAGCAAAGGCCTGGAACATGGTCAGCTGATCGGCATCCATGATCAGCTTTTCATAGCCCGATGCCAAGCCGCCTTCCAGCCAACCTGCAGCATGGAGACAGAAATTTACGCCACCCATCAATGTGGGCCACAATGTGTTGGCGCTTTCATAGGCCGCTTGCGCATCCGGCAATTTGGAACCGCATAGGCCACCACCTGAACGGAAGGGCACACCAAGACGGCGGGCAAGCTGTGCCGCACCGAACAACACATGAGCAGGCTCTGGCGTGCCGAATGTGGGCGCACCCGATTGCATCGACATGGACGAGGCAAAAGTGCCGAACACAACTGGCGCGCCGGGGCGGCAAAGCTGGGTGAAGGCAATGCCGACCGAGGCTTCAGCCAAAATCTGGGTCAGCGTGCCCACCGATGTGACCGGCGACATGGCCCCCGCCACGATGAAGGGCGAAATCACGCAAGCCTGGTTGGCGCGCGCCAAAACTTTGAGTGCTCCCAGCATCACGCCATCCCACACCATGGGGGAATTGGCATTGATGAGCGAAGTCATCACGCAATTCTGATCCACAAACTCTTTGCCGAACACCATTTCCGCCATGGCCACGGAATCAGCCGAACGTTCGCCAGCGGTCACAGAGGCCATGAAGGGTTTGTCGGAATATTTGATGTGGGTGTAGATCATATCCAAATGGCGCTTGGCCACCGGAATATCCACCGGCTCACACAAGGTGCCGCCCGCATGATGCAAGCTGGGCAACATGTAAACCAACTTGGCGAAATTGCGGAAATCTTCAATCGTGGCATAGCGGCGGCCTTCATCCAGATTGCGGATGAAGGGAGGGCCATAAACGGGGGCAAACACCGTGTTGTTGCCGCCAATCTGAACCGAGTTGGCGGGGTTGCGCGCATGTTGGGTATATTCACGCGGCGCGGTTTTGATCAGCGAGCGTACAAGCCCACGGGGAAAACGAATGCGATACCGCAGCTTGTCAGTTTCAGAATGCTTGACGTCAGCGCCAGCATCCTTCCACATCTGCACGGCTTCCAGATCATCATAGAAATCAATGCCGGTTTCCTGCAACACGGTTTCGGCATTGCGCTCGATGAGTTCCAACTGCTCATCGCTGAAGGGTTCATAAGGCTTGATCTTCCGGCGGATAAAGCCCGCCTGTTTGACTTCGGTTGATCCACGCATCGTGCGCCGGGCATCGGCGCCACCGCGCGCACGGCGGCCAGTGGGAGGGGTTGGCTGAACGTCAGTCATAGGATCAAGCCTCTGTTGAGTTTATTTCACTTGATTCTGTTTAGTCTCAACAGGGCCGGGCAAGGCGACACCAAACGTCAAAGCGCGGCGCGGAAACGACAATTTTGCACTTTACATTTATTCCTAGATGTGCTGTATATTCAAAACCGCCCGCTCCACCCGGGCAAATGGGTTCCCCTCCAAAAGGAATCCCTGCTGTTTGACATTGTAAACAGTTTATCTTGGATTGAGGCGCGGGGGCTCAATCGTCATAATCTATGCCCGCCCTGCGATTTGATCCGATAGCTTATGGTTCACGTCGCGGTGGCCAGCTTCATCTTGGCGTACCACGATCACCACATCGCGCAGCCGCGCATCGGCAGGCAAGTTCCAGTATTTGATGGCGAAGGCAGGGGCGGAGATATTTTCCGCACGGCCAGCATCAATATCGGCCAGATATTCGGTGTAGCTGTAAACGGCTTCTTCTTCGAGATAGCCCACGAAGCGATGGGCCACGCGGGGCCACAACACATAAAAGACAAAGAAGCCATTGAAGAAAATGCCTTGCGCAATCAAAATTAGAAGCCGTTCCAACCAGTTTGGTTTTGCCACATTGATGAAGGTCATCAAATGGGCGCGCTCATTTTCTGCTTCATCTAAGAGCAATTTAATCCAGCCACGATCATCCTGCATGCGGCGCAGCGATTTGAGGTGGTTGAGCATGCCACCCACCATGCCGGGCACGGCAGCCACGGTCTCCAAGACGACTGCTCGGTGTCCATATCGATGGCGGAAAAAGACATCGGCAAAGAAACGCATAAATTTAACCGCCCTATAAGCGATGTGATCGCCGAGGCCGGAGGGCTGATAATGAGTAACGCGCAGTTCGTTTTCTAAAGTCATGATGAGATCCTTCCCGATCAGAAGGTGGTCTCTTTGGGATGATTTTCAAGCGTACATTACGCCACAGGCACTTCTGGCGTTTTGGGGCCAGCCGAAAGCGTGATGCCAATAGAGGCAGCCACGATGAGGGCGATGGCGATGCATTGCAGCAGCGACAGATTTTCTTTCAAGAACGCAAAACCGATGAGACAGGCAATGGCCGGCTCCAAACTCAGCAATGTGCCGAAGGCGAGGGCGGAGAGGCGTTGCAGGGCCACCATTTCCAGCGTGAAAGGAATGGTACTGGTGAGAAGGGCAAGCGCAAGACCCGTGGGAAGGAGGGCCACATCAAACAGGGTAACACCCGCATGCGAAAACCCGACAGGCAGCACAAGCGCAGTGGCAATCAAAACACCTAGCGCCGTGGTGCGCATGCCATGCAGCGCGCCTGCTTTTTGCCCGGCCACAATGTAAATGGCCCAGCAAATGGCGGCGAGGATGACATAGATCACACCCGTGATATCCAACCCCGCCTCAGCGCTGCGAAACGGCATCAACAACAACAGGCCAATAGCAGCAAGGCCAATCCACAACAGGTCAATGCGGTGGCGCGAGGAGAACAGGGCAACAGCCATCGGCCCCGTGAACTCAATGGTGGAAGCAATGCCCAAGGGAATGGTGCGGATGGACAGATAGAAGAACAGGCATGTGCCGCACATGGCTGCGCCATAAATTAAGAGTGTTTTCCAATTGGTGGAGTCGATCTTCGCTTTCCAAGGTTTGAAAAACACAGCGAGAATGACAGCCGAAATACCGAAGCGATAGACGGTGGCCCCTTCGGCACCCACGGCAGCATAAAGGCTTTTGGACAGGGCGGCCCCCAACTGCGTGGAGATGATGGCCAGAATAAGCAGGGCGACGGGCAGGGCAGGAGATTTGGTGAGGGTCACGGGAGGGCCTTGTGTGTTTGTGTGTGTTGCGACTTAGCGCAGAAGCGGTAACGATTGAACCCATTCTCCCTCCCCCTTGTGGGGAGGGATAAAGGGTGGGGGTCTCTCTGAATTTGACCATTTTTATAGCGTGCCAAACTGATAACGTTTGAGCGACCCCCACCCCGACCCTCCCCACAAGGGGGAGGGGGATTCACCTCAAAACACCACCCGCAACTCTTCCAAACCGTGAAAATGATAGGCATCACGGTAATGCGGTTCGCCGGCCAGACGCAATTTGGGCAGGCGGCTGAAAAGCGTTTCAAACGCAATTTGCATTTCCAGCCGCGCCAAAGGTGCGCCGATGCAGAAGTGAATGCCGGCGCCAAAGCTGACATGTGGGTTGGATTCCCGCGTGGGCGAAAACTGGTCAGGTGCGTTAAAGCGGGCCGGGTCACGGTTTGCAGCGCCCAGCATCAGCCCCACGGTTTCGCCCTTTTTTAGACGCAGGCCGTTATAGTCTAGATCCTGAAGCGCATAGCGCGTGAACATGTGCAGCGGCGCATCATAGCGCAGCGTTTCATCCACAAACTCTGGCGTGGCGGGCCCTTTGAGGCCCAGTTGCAACATGGCTTTCACCCCATTGCCAACAGCATGAACCGTGGCCTCATGGCCCGCATTCAGGATCAACACGGCGGTTGTGACCAACTCATCC
>JAGWUY010000199.1 GCA_028868255.1 Alphaproteobacteria bacterium
GATTTGAGAACTTCGGTGCGGGGGATTTGATGGATGTGGAAATCGCGGGCCGCAGCGACACAGTGCTGATCCCCTATACAAAGGCCTTCATCATTTCGGCGACCGCAGAAAAAGTGGTGGTGGATTTGCCGGAGGATTATCTGGAAGAGGGCAAGCGCGATGAATAGTCATCACACCCTCATGCTGAGGTGCTCTGCGCAGCAGAGCCTCGAAGCATCCTTGCGCGTGGCCCTTCGAGGCTGCGCCAAGGCGCAGCACCTCAGGGTGAGGGCATTCCGTGTTTAATGCCCAAATCCTGACTCTCTTCCCAGACATGTTTCCGGGTTCTCTCGGCCAGTCGCTGGCGGGCAAGGCGCTCTCCGACGGCAAATGGTCATACGCCGCACATGACATCCGCAGCTTCACTACGGATAGGCACCGCACTGTCGATGATCACCCCGCAGGTGGAGGAGCTGGCATGGTATTGAAGCCGGATGTTCTGGCCAAAGCCATTGATGCCACGCCGCACAAAGGCCCGCGCTTGCTGATGAGCCCGCGGGGCAAGCCACTCACCCAGAATTTCGTGCGTGAACTGGCGGCGGGCGAAGGCTGCATGATCATTTGCGGCCGCTTTGAAGGCATTGATGAGCGGGTGATTGAAAATCGCCAGCTGCAGGAAGTCTCAATCGGGGATTATGTGCTGTCAGGGGGAGAACCTGCCGCGCTGGTGTTGCTGGATGCGGCGGTGAGGCTGCTGCCCGGTGTGATGGGCCATGATCAATCCCATGCCGAGGAAAGCTTTGAAGACGGATTGCTCGAACATCCACACTATACCAAACCCCGAATTTGGGAGGGTTTGGACACGCCCGATATTCTGCAATCGGGCGATCACGCCAAAATCGCCTTGTGGAAGCGCCAAAAGCGGGAAGAATTAACGAAAAACCGCCGTCCAGACCTTTATCAAAAATATCTGGCGGCAAAAGGTTGATTTCCACAGATTTACAGGCTAAAGGCCGCCAACTTCGAAAATAGGATTGAGTATCATGAATATCATTGCGCAGCTTGAAAAAGAGCAAATGGCCGTTGTGACCGCCAAGCGCCAGGTTCCCGATTTCGCCCCCGGCGATACGGTTATTGTTTCGGTCAAGGTGGTTGAAGGCGAGCGTACCCGCATTCAGGCCTATGAAGGTTTGGTGATTGGCCGTTCCGGCGGTGGCATCAACGAGAACTTTACCGTTCGCAAAATGTCTTATGGCGAAGGCGTGGAACGTATTTTCCCGGTCTATTCCCCCATGATCGACTCGATCAAGGTTGTGCGCCGCGGCAAGGTGCGTCGCGCCAAGCTGTATTATCTCAAGGGCCTCACGGGAAAACGCGCTCGTATTACCGAGAAGCTCACTAAATTTGCTGGCGCTGTGATGCCAGGTGCTTCACCTGCAGAGGTGAAGGATGTGGCTCCGGTTGCGGCTGATGATGTGTCTTTGATCGGTGGCATCGGCCCCAAGATCAAGGAACAATTGGCGGCCGAAGGTGTGACCTCTTTGAACCACATTGCCGCCATGTCTGATGAACAGATTTTCGCTCTCGACGAAAAGCTGGGCCTCAAGGGCAAGACCAAGCGTGAAGAATGGGTTGCCCAGGCCAAGGAACTCTTGGAAGGCAAAGCCCCTCGCGCCAAGGTGGATCAAAAGGCCGCTGCCGCCAAGGCATAAGCTTTCGGGTATTGAATTTGAAAAGGCCGGTTCGCGAGAGCCGGCCTTTTTGTTTGAGTTTTGCCACAATTGTAGCTTCCAGATAATTCAGGCAGTATTTGACTTCGAGCGTCCAAGCGCTAAATAGCGGGCCAGAACCCCCCTCCGGCGCTGTTCGCGCCACCTTCCCCTGAAGGGGGCGGATGACCAGTGAAGAGAATGCACATGAGCAAAGCACGCACACTTTATGACAAGATCTGGGATGCCCATGTGGCGCATCAGGCCGAAGATGGCACATGCCTGCTCTATATCGATCGTCATCTGGTGCATGAAGTGACTTCCCCACAGGCCTTTGAAGGCCTGCGCATGACGGGGCGCAAGGTGCGCCACCCGGAAAAGACCTTGGCTGTGGTTGATCATAACGTGCCCACCACCGATCGCTCGAAAGGCATTGCCGAAACTGAAAGCCGCCTGCAGGTTGAGGCGCTGGCCAATAATGCAAAAGAATTCGGCATCACCTATTTCAATGAAATGGATAAGCGCCAGGGTATTGTGCATGTGGTTGGGCCTGAACAGGGCTTTACTTTGCCCGGCACCACCATTGTGTGCGGCGATAGCCACACCTCAACCCATGGCGCATTTGGCGCGCTGGCCCATGGCATCGGCACATCGGAAGTGGAACATGTGTTGGCCACGCAAACGCTGATCCAGAAAAAAGCCAAGAACATGAAAGTGGAGGTGAAAGGCAAACTTGCGCCCCATTCCACGGCCAAGGACATTATTCTTGCGATCATTGGCGAAATCGGCACAGCAGGTGGAACAGGCTCGGTTATTGAGTTCACCGGTGAAGCGATCCGCGACCTTTCGATGGAAGGCCGCATGACGGTGTGCAACATGACCATTGAAGGTGGTGCGCGCGCGGGCATGATTGCGCCGGATGAAAAAGCCATTGCCTATTTCAAGGGCCGCCCCTTGGCACCAAAGGGTGCAGATTGGGACAAGGCGGTTGCCTATTGGCAGACGCTGCATTCGGATGAAGGTGCGCATTTTGACCGGGTGGTCACACTTGATGCAGCCAATCTGCCGCCAATCGTATCATGGGGAACATCACCTGAAGATGTGGTTTCCGTAGCTGGTGTTGTGCCTGATCCGGCTCTGATTGCCGATGAAGGCAAGCGCCAGTCAAAAATCCGCGCGCTTGATTATATGGGCCTCAAAGCTGGCCAGAAGATCACCGACATTCCTTTGGATGTGATCTGGATCGGCTCCTGCACCAATGGCCGCATTGAGGATATGCGCGCCGTAGCCAATGTGGTGAAGGGCAAGAAAGTGGCAGCCTCGCTGGATTATGCGATGATTGTGCCAGGCTCTGGCTTGGTCAAGGAAATGGCTGAAGCCGAAGGCTTGCATAAGATTTTCATGGAGGCTGGTTTTCAGTGGCGTGAACCCGGCTGTTCCATGTGTTTGGCCATGAACCCAGACCAGCTGAAGCCCGGCCAGCGTGCGGCTTCTACCTCCAACCGTAATTTTGAAGGCAGACAAGGCTATAAGGGCCGCACCCATCTGGTTTCACCCGAAATGGCGGCTGCGGCAGCCATTGCCGGGCGTTTTGTGGATATTCGGCAACAGTCGTAACCTAAAATAATCCAAACTTGAGTCAGGCTCTGTTTACCTTATGACAACTCCCGCGCTGCTAGACTGATTCGTATGTTTGTTGGGTTGGCGCGTTTTGCCAGGGGGTTAATATGAGTTCGACTGTTGTTGCTGATGCAAAGTTTCTGCGCCGCGTGCTTTTTGGCCTTGTTGGCCTCACCCTGATGACGGGTGCGCTGGCGGGTTTCACCACTGTTCAAGCCATGAACGCCACACCCGGCGAATGCCTGTTTTTCTGCAAGTGACAATTTGAACCCAAAAACCGACCGCGGGGAGTTCGCGATCGGCTATGGTACATATAATGTCTTGCAGGGGGCCTGTGCGGCCTTTGGGGTTGTTCAGTAGCAAACAACCTTCTTCACCATGACTGGCACCTTATAGGTGTGCCACGCATTCCAGACCCATTTCTTCTTCCAAACTTTCTGGCAACCATAATCGGCATCATAAAGTTCAGAGCCATAATAGCCGGCTCCATAGTAGCCTGGGTTACCGGCGTGGATGTTGAAGCTGGCGCCACCTGAACTGAAGCCAAAATCAAAGCTGTCTGCCTTGGCTGAAGTTGTGCTGAGGGCCAGTCCAATAGTGGCGGCGGCGGAGAGGGCGATCAATGTTTTGCGGATCATGGTGTTTTTCCTTCTGTTTGTCGTTTCACTTGTTGTTCCGGTGTTCATCACCGTTGATGTGATCCTTATGAAAAAGGGGCCCTGAACCTGAACTGAGGCCTTTGTTTATCTGTCGTTCATATTGAAAAGCCGCAGCTCACCCTGTAGAAGGCACGCCATGGCACATAAACCCACCGTTTTTATTGATGGCGAAGCAGGCACGACAGGTTTGCAAATCCGTGACCGCCTGAAAAACCGCACTGATATCGAGCTTGTTTCCATTGCCCCTGAAAAGCGCAAGGATCCTGAGGCGCGTCGTAAGCTGCTGAATGAGGTGGATGTGGCTATTCTTTGTCTGCCTGACGAAGCGGCCATAGACGCGGTGTCGCTGATTGAAAAAAAATCAAAAACGCGCGTGATTGACGCATCAACGGTCTACCGTGTGAATCCGAAATGGGCTTATGGTTTTGCAGAACTTGATGGGAAGCAAGGTGGACGCATTGCCAAGGCGAAATTTGTGTCAAATCCCGGCTGCTATCCGCAAGGTTTGATTGCTTCGGTAAAGCCTTTGCTCGAAAAGGGGCTGATGCCCGCCTCCTACCCAGTCACCTATAATGCGATTTCCGGATATACGGGCGGTGGCCGCAAGATGGTTGAGGATTATGTGGCCAAGGGCAAGGATGCTTCACCCTATATGCCTTATGGCCTCACCTTCAACCACAAGCATTTGCCAGAAATGAAATATTACACAGGCCTCAAGCGCGATGTGATCTTCCAGCCTGCGGTGGGCAATTATGCGCAAGGCATGATG
>JAGWUY010000200.1 GCA_028868255.1 Alphaproteobacteria bacterium
GCCAAACCATCACCCACCATGGCCATGATGATCAAAATGCAATCGCCACCCCAAGCGCGGGCTTCAGCCACTTGATAGGTATCCACCATAAAGTCTTTGCGCAGCGCTGGAAGCGAACAGGCCGCGCGTGCAGAAGTCAAAAATTCAAGCGCCCCCATAAAGGAAGGCTTATCAGTCAAAACCGAAAGACATGCCGCCCCACCATCTTCATAGGCTTTAGCCAAAGCTGGCGGATCGAAATCTTCGCGGATCAGGCCTTTTGACGGGCTGGCTTTTTTGATTTCAGCAATCAGACCATATCGTCCATTTTGCGCTTTTTTTAGCAGCGCGTGCCCAAAGCCGCGTGCAGGGGTGGCCTTTCTCGCCGCGTCTTCAACAACACTCAGCGGAAAGTGCTTTTTGGCGACAGTCACCTCATCGCGCTTATATTCTGCAATCTTTTCGAGGATGGTGGCCATCAGCTGTTTGAAACCTCGATCAGGCGTTCAAGTGTTTTGCGAGCCGCACCAGAGGCCAGCGCCTGCTGTGCCATGGCAACGCCAGACTTCAAATCAGGTGCGTTTCCAGCCACAACGAGCGCCGCCGCCGCCGTCATCACCGCAGCATCCGCAAAGGCTGATGGCGCACCAGACAGCACGTGACGCAGCGCCTCAGCATTTTGTGCGGCATCGCCACCCTTGAGATCATCAAATTTTGAGCGCGTGATGCCCACCAGTTCCGGCGTCAATTCAAAATCGCGGATCTCACCATTTTTAAGTTCTGATATCCATGTGGTGCCCGTTGGCACAATTTCATCCACGCCACCTTCGCCATGGCAAATCCAGCAGGCTTCTGATCCCAGATTCTTGAGAACTTGGGCGAGGGGCCTCACCCAAGTCCTTGAAAAAACGCCAGTAACTTGCCGTTTGGCACCAGCGGGGTTAGACAGCGGACCGAGCAGATTAAAAATCGTGCGCGTGCCCAATTCCACCCGGCTGGGGCCCACAAACTTCATGGATGAATGATGCGCCGGCGCAAACATGAAGCCTACGCCAACTTCGGAGATGCAGGTGGAAATTTTTTCCGGCGGCAAATCAATTTTCACACCCAGCGCCATCAACACATCGGCCGCACCAGACTTGGACGACAATGCGCGGTTACCATGCTTGGCGACTTTTAGGCCCGCGGCAGCCGCCACAATCGCTGCACAGGTGGAAATGTTATAGGAGCCTGAAGCATCCCCGCCCGTGCCCACAATATCAATGGCATCAGCGGGAGCATCCACACGCGTCATCTTTTCGCGCATCACTTCCACAGCACCCGAAATTTCGTCCACCGTTTCACCGCGCACACGCAGCGCCATCAGGAAGCCTGCGATTTGCGAAGGCGTGGCATCGCCAGACATCATAATATTGAAAGCAACCTTGGCCTCATCGCGTGACAGCGGGTTGCCATTGGCCACTTTGGCGATCAAGGGTTTCATATCAGCCATCAGCGCGCCCTCGCTTGATCCAAAAAGTTTTTCAATATGGTGTGCCCATGTTCGCTGGCAATGCTTTCCGGGTGAAATTGCACGCCATGCACATTCATGGTTTTATGCTGCAAACCCATGATCAAGCCATCAGTTTCCGCCGTCACCTCAAGACAATCGGGCAGAGTTTTCTTGTCCACCACCAGCGAGTGATAGCGTGTGGCGGTGAACTGGTCCGGAATGTCCTTGAACACGCCCTTGGCCTGATGGGTTACGGGCGATGTCTTGCCGTGCATCTGGTTTGGCGCCCGCACCACATGGCCGCCAAAGGCCTCGCCAATGGCTTGCAAGCCCAAACAAACGCCAAAGATCGGAATCTTGCCACTGGCCTGCTTCACCAGATCAATGATGATGCCTGCTTCTGCTGGTGTTCCGGGGCCAGGTGAAATCACGATGGCAGAAGGCCGCGCTGACAACACCTGGCCCACGCTGATCTTGTCATTGCGGTGAACCACAGTTTCCGCACCCAGGTCGCCCAGAAAATGAAACAGGTTCCAGGTGAAGCTATCATAATTGTCGATGAGGATGATCATTGCGCTCTCCCTGCGCGGCCGGCAAAGCGCACGGCCTCTTCAGCGGCGCGGAACAGGGCTTTGGCCTTATTGATACATTCCTGATGTTCACTCTCGGGAACACTATCGGCCACCACGCCAGCACCGGCCTGAACATACATTTTGCCATCTTTCACAATGGCTGTGCGCAACACGATGCAGGTGTCCATTTCGCCATCGGCACCAAAATAGCCCACGCAGCCGCCATAAATACCGCGCTTGTTGACTTCCAGATTGTCGATAATCTGCATGGCACGCACTTTGGGCGCACCTGAAACTGTGCCCGCAGGGAAGCCTGCCACCATAGCATCAATCACATCATATTTCGAAGCCAGTTTGCCTTCGACATTAGAAACGATGTGCATCACTTGGCTGTAATATTCGAGGATGAACTTATCAGTCACCTTGATGGAACCAATCTCTGCTACGCGGCCTACATCATTGCGGCCCAAATCAAGCAGCATCAAATGTTCAGCGCGTTCCTTGGGGTCAGCCAAAAGTTCATCGGCCAAGGCTTTGTCTTCGGTAGGCGTTACGCCACGGCGGCGCGTGCCGGCAATGGGGCGGATCGAAACTTTACCATCGCGCACCCGCACCAATATTTCGGGACTAGAGCCGACAACGGCAAAAGAATCAAAATTCAAGAAATACAAGAACGGCGATGGGTTGACGCGGCGCAAGGCGCGGTAAAGCGAGAAGGGGGGGAGCGCAAAATCGGTTTCAAACCGTTGTGACAAAACCACCTGAAAAATATCGCCTGCAGCAATATGATCCTTCGCCGTCAGTACCATATTGCGATATTGGTCAGGCGGCGTGTTGGAGCGTGCAGCCTCGATAGGTGGAGCATCCAACTCCCGCAGAGCCATATCAATTGGCCGGTCGAGAGCATCAACCACTTCTGAAATACGTTCCACTGCGCGGGCATAGGCAGCACGGGCTGAAATCTGGCCATCCACATAAACGGGCGAGGTCACCGTCACTTCATCGCGCACGCTGTCAAAAATCGCCATCACGGTGGGGCGAATCATCATCCCATCAGGCAGGCCAAGGGTATCTGGGTTAGGTTCTGGCAAATCCTCCATCAGGCGCACCATGTCATATCCCAAATAGCCAAACACACCTGCCGACATTGGCGGCGAACCTTCAGGTAAATTGATACGACTTTCTCTCAGCAAGGTGCGCAAACTGATGAGCGGAGGCTCCGGGACTGGTTCGAAATTTTTGTCAGGGTCGTTTAAGGCCTTCCTGTTGAGGGTTGCTTTGCCTTCGTGGGTTTTCCAGATCACATCTGGGTTCATGCCGATGACGGAATAGCGCCCACGCACAGCGCCGCCTTCAACTGATTCCAGCAGAAAGGAATAACGCGCATTGCGCGACAGTTTGAGCATGGCAGAAACGGGCGTTTCCAAATCCGCAACCAGCCGCGTAGCCACAACCTGAGCATGGCCTTGGTCATAGGCCTTGGCGAAGCTTTCATATTCAGGGGTTACTAGCATGCGCAAACAGTCTTATTGTGCATAGGCTGCGCCAGTGTTTTGCTTCCACAAGGCCTCATTGATGGTCACCCCCGCTTCATTGCGCAGGGCTAAAACATAGGATTGGCTTATATCGGCCGCTAAACCAGATTTTGAATCGTCCTGCAACTTTTTGATTGTGTCTGAAGTTGCAACCATCGAAGGCACCACATCCTTGGTGACTTCCATCACACGCGCAGTTTTGCCATCGCCACCGAGCGACCATGCAAAACCTTTGTCTGGAACTGAAAAAAGCGCGGCCACAGCTGGGCCGTCAAAGTCTGCTGTTGCTTCATTTCGCTTTAACCCAGCAGCAGTAGAAATAGTGGCTTTAGCCTCTGCCGCCGCGGCATCGAAGCTTGAACCGCCCTTTAGCTTTTCAACGATTGCTTTGGCCTTGTCAGCGGCAACTCCGCGCAGCTTTTCTGCAATGTAGTTAGCTTTCACTTGATCTTTTACAGTGTCCAACGGCTTCAGTGCCGAAGGTATCACTTCACGCACTTCATACCACACATAGCCATCACCCACGGGCAGCGCATCATTTTCAACGCCCACATCGCTCGACGCAATGGCTTTCAACACTTCGGCCTTTGCTGGCATAGCCACATCTTTGCCTGCCTTGTCTTGCCCCGCAGCACTCACTGCAGGAATGAACTGAAATGGAATGCCGGCCTTTTCAGCAATCTGTTCAAACTTCGTCTGTTGCGCGCGGGCATCTTCCACCGCAGCATAAACAGACTGCACTTCATCTTTTGCCTTTTCCAATTGCAAGCGCTTGGTCAATGCGGGGGTCACTTCTTCAAGTGTCGATTGCTTTTCAGGCGTTACTTTAATGGCCTTGATGATGGCGGTGGCCAAGCCGCCAGCGATGGGCGCACTCACTTCACCTTCCTTCAAAGCAAAGGCGGCGTCCGCCATCTTTGGGTCCAGCAGGTCAGATTTTGTAACATCTTTGAGCAAAACGTCTGACTCTTTAAAGCCAAGTTCCGTGGCGATCTTCATCAGATCTTCACCAGCGATCACGCGGGCTTTGGCCTTAGCGGCCGCTTCCGCATTGGCAAATGACACCTGCAACAACGTGCGCGTTTCAGGTTTGAAATAGTCCTTCATATACTTGTCATAGCCGGCTTTCACATCATCCGGCGTA
>JAGWUY010000201.1 GCA_028868255.1 Alphaproteobacteria bacterium
TCGGTGATGTTTGGAAGACTGATCCATGTGCCGTTGTCAGATGATGATACGCATGCTCGCTTTGCCATTCGCAACGCGCGCAAAGATCTGCGCTATTATACCAACATGACAGAAAATCTACCCGTGGCCACCTTCATGGCCGAGCAAGTGCACCAAACTTATGTGCTGGCCGATACGATGGGATATGGTGAGCGCTTTGTGCCGCGCTTGATTGACATGATGATGAAACTGGCAGGCATCAAGAAATAATCTAGCACTTGTCAGCGAGATTTTTTCTTGCTGGCTTTCACGGCCTTCTTGGTTGGTTTTTTGGTAGATTTTCTAATAATCTTTTTAGCTGGAGGAAGTTTTGCCTTTTGAACACCAGCCTTGGGAACAGCAAAGATTGATGGTAAAAGTTCTGGCTCATCATCTTCTTCGTCCACTTCGTCGTCCGCGAGTTGTGGCATGTTTTTGCGCAAGGGCGAAACTGACCGCGTATCAATTGCCATTCTATCGTCGGATAAAATTGCTACCCCGTGCGGCGGGTCATACAAGCTCGCCGGGGCAGACGCAGGCACATTGGGGAAGTTGCGCAGCAGATCCGCCACATCAGCTGATGTCATGGGCTGGCCGATGAGATAACCCTGCCCCAAATCAACGTTCAGTACCGCCAGATTGTCAATCTGGTCTTGTGTTTCAATGCCTTCGGCCACAACCACCATATTCAAGCGATGTGCCAAATCTGTGATCGTTGTAATGACGGTTGCGCTGCGCTCGTCATACGAGTCTGGATCGATAAATGACCGATCAATTTTCAGCGTGTCAAACGGGAAATCCCGCAGGCTGGATAGGCTCGAAAATCCGGTGCCAAAATCATCGCAAGCCAGCCCTACGCCTAAGCTGCGCAGTTGCTGCAAAATCTTGGCAGCCTTTTGCGGCTGGCGCATGATTACAGATTCTGTCACTTCAATTTTTAAACTGCCAAGGGAAAGCGTTTCGCGATTGATGGCATCGCTCACCTGCTTGACGAAATTAGGATCCATCAAATGGTTGGCGGATATATTTACGCCAATGAAGAAAAACTTGTCACGCCGCAACACGCGCTGCCAAATGCCCAATTGGCGGGCAGCGATTGACAACACAATCTGCCCGATCTCAGCGATCAGGCCTGCTTTTTCAGCAAGTTCAATAAACTGCAAAGGCGGCAACAAGCCCTGTGTTGGGTGGCGCCAGCGGGCCAAAGCTTCAAAGCCTGCAACTTCCAGCGTGTTCAAGTAGGAGATTGGTTGATAATGAACTTCAATTTCATCATTGGAAATGGCGCGACGTAAATCGCTCTCTAGGCTCAGTTCAGCGGCGCGATTGTCAGTCAATTCTTCGTGGAACTCTACAGCTTTTGAGCCACCGCCCTGCTGGGCTTCCAACAGGGCCGTTGTAGCCTGCTGCATCATCAAGGCGGATGAGGTTTCTGCGCCGTTCACAGCTGAAATGCCGATACTGGCCATCAGCACAATATCCTGTTGGCGTAGCGCCATGGGCTGGCTGAGAGCCTGCATGATTTTTGTCGCCAATGCTTTAACATTACGCCTTGCGATAGCGTCCACAGCTAATACCGCAAATTGACTTCCCGAAACCCGTGCAACGGTTTCATCTGACTCAATACAATCGGAAATGCGTGTGCCGGCAATTTTTAAAATCATGTCGCCAAATTCATGGCCCAGTGCATCATTCAGCGTCTTCATACGGTCAATATCCACCAGCAAAACGCGGAAGGGTAAACCGAGCGTTTTTTTCAATTCGCGCTCCACCCGGTCAATAAACAGAATGCGATTTGGAAGGCCTGTCACAGAATCCTGAACAGCATCAACGGACAAACGCTCTTCAGCTTGCTTGTCCTTGGTAATATCCGTCAATGTGCCGATGCAGCGATCGAGTTTTTGTCCCGGCCCCAAAAGCCAGCGCGCGCGCAGCAAATACCACCGGTAAGCCCCGTCCGCAGCTCGCAGGCGCAGCTCTCGCAACACCATCTGCCCCGGCCGCCGATCTTTACTTTCAATAACACTAAGGTAGTTGGGAACATCCTGCGGGTGCAAAACCTGAATGAATGAATTTTGCGTCTGGGCCACCCAAGCCGGGCCATTTAGCCCGAGACTGCGCGGAAGATCCTCGCCAATGCTCAAAGTGTTCCTATCGGGCAGCCACTCCCACATGCTGTGGCCCGCACTGGACAACGCCAAGCTGCGCCGGCTGGAATCAGTAATGAAGGGCTTAGAATTGAGACCTTGGCTGAATAGGAATTTCAGCAGCACGGTCATCATCACAACCAGTGTTGCTGCCAATGCGCCCTGCAAAACGGGCGATAGAACATTAACAGGGTTCGGCAACAACAGCACCGTTCCTGCAAAAATTGTCCAGATAATGATGCTGATCCAAAAAACGATATCAGGATCAACCAAGTCAACTGTCTTTTTGCGCAGCCAAACAGTGACGCTTGTTCCCATAATGACAAGCAAAACAAAGCAACTGCGCGCCACTGTTACGGCACGCAGCGGTTCAGCAAATGCGAAAGCAATGTTGGCCAGCATCAACCCCGCCAAGAACAAAAAAATGAAGCCTAAAACAGGTGACGATTTTGAGATTCGGGTGAAGTTCAAACAGCATAGTGCAAGGCCCGCAGCCATGAGCGATTCAATGATCGCACGCAGATGATTTTCAGTGGGTGCATCATTGGATATCAAACCAGGAGGTAATCTCAGGTGGCCCGATTCAAATGCGATAAATAACAACGCAGCAAGGGCAAAGGCCGCTGCGCTGATAAATGCAGGATGTGGCCTAAAACCATAAATGGCCAAGACGCCAAAAGACACCAGCAGCGCCACACCGAATACGAGGCCATTGAAAAATGAAATCTGGGCTTGGCGTTGAGCCCAGATTTGTTCCTGCCACAAGGTGGCTTGAAGCTCAATTGTTGAGCCTTCAACAGCAATATTGAAGATTTGCTTGGGCTTAACTTCAAAGCTGATAGCGTCGCTGAGCACGCTGGATTGCTGGGTGAAAGTCTGGCCACCTGTTGCCGAGACTCCCAAAACGGGATTGCTAAGATTTTTGATATCGAGGTAACCTGAGCCTACAAATTTCTGGGTGTCAAATTCAACCACCAGATTCAGCGGCTGATCGGATGTGTTACGAAACGAATAAAGTGACCAATAAAACGTTGGCCCTGGCCCCTTGGCTTTGAGGGGCGTGACACTGGCATCGCCCGGACCTTGCAATGAAATATCGGGTCGTTCGGCAGCGATAGCGTTGCGAAATTTTGCTAAATCAACTTGATTGCTTTCAGCAGTGACATCAAGAATAGATTCGGCCCGCAGACCATTCGCTCCAGCAACACACAGCAGCGCCAGTATTGTAGCTGCGCACACCGAAGCGAAGATGAGGCGTGGGTTGATAGAGCGAATCATCGCCTCAATCTAGACGCATGAAACTATTTTTGCGATTGTCAGTTCAGAGTTTTCAGGCGGGCAAATAGCAAGTGATCCTCCCACCTCCCGGCGATTCTGATATAGCTTTTGGCGTGGCCCTCTAGCTCAAAGCCACGCGTTTCTAACAGGCGCTTGGATGCCGCATTGCGCGGTAAACAAGCAGCCTCTAGTCGGTGCAGACCCATTACATAAAACGCATGTTCACACAGCAATTGCAGCGCCTCGCCCATATAGCCCTGCATAGCAAAGCGAGCGCCAATCCAATAGCCCAATGTGCCTGATTGTTCGGCACCGCGCCTGATATTGCCAACGCTGATAGCACCAACCATTTCGTTTGTTGCAATTTGAAATATAAACAGGGCATGGCCCAAGTCTTGTTGCGCCCAATAGTTGTAGGCGCGGATGCGGCGCGTAAATGAACTGCGCGTCAGTTCATCAGCGCTCCAGCTTGGTTCCCACGGTTCAAGAAAGGCACGGCTTTCAGCCCGCAATTTTGACCAGGCTTTGAAATCGTCTATGCGCGCCGGGCGCAGATAGACCTTTGTGCCGCGCAGAACTGGCCCCGGCGGGCTGGTGCTGAAAGGCCACAAAGCTAATCAGCCAAAACGGGCGGCCAAGGCCGCGTGATTTTCAAGCGCAGACAGCTGGCCAACTGCGCTGAGCGAAGGTACGGCAGATTTAAAAATTTCACGGGCCAGCTTTCGCACTTGCTCTGATGTCACCGCTTCAATCTTCGTGATCAATGTTGTCATTTCCGGAACTTCGCCAAAGGCCAAGAATTGCCGCGCAATCTGATCAGCGCGTGACGAGGCACTTTCAAGATTCATAACGATTGAGGTCTTGAGTTGCGCCTTGGCACGGTCAATTTCTTTATCCGTCACTGCATCCACCATCGAAAGCATCACATTGGCCGTCACGTCTAAAAGTTCGGGCGTATGGTCGGGAGAGGTAGCGGCATAAACGCCAAGTTGGCCCGTGTCCTCGTAAGTCGTGCCAAATGCGAAAACGCTATAGCATAACCCACGCTTTTCACGCACCTCTTGGAACAGCCGGGATGACATGCCTCCACCAAGAATGCTGGCCAGAACTTGCAATTGATAGACGCGCGGATCACGATAATTTGGGGCGGGAAATGACAGAACCAAATGGGTTTGGTCGAGCGGTTTTTGCTCAGTCTGGGCGGTGCCGGCAAAAACAGGCGGCTGGCGCTGTGGTGCGTGACC
>JAGWUY010000202.1 GCA_028868255.1 Alphaproteobacteria bacterium
GCTTGGTTGACGCAGCTTCCGTAGCAACCGGTGCCTCAATGAGGTTTGCTGGTGGTTCCATTCCCTTTGGCAAGTCAGGCTTGTGCAGCACAGTTGCACCCCCAACAGCCGATGTCGAGGCCGTCAGAATGGGGTCAACAGGCACGGATTCTGATGCAGCAAAGGTCGCGTCGGATGTTCTTTCAATGCCCAGACTGGCTAATTTGTCTTGTGCGGGCTGATAAGATGAATCCGCAGAAACTGCCGATTTCAGCATCTGCTTCATATCGCCAGGGCGCTTTAAATACTCATAGGTCAGCGCTTCGCCAAAATAGACCCGCGCAGGCTCTGGGTGACCAAATTTGAGCGCACGTTCATAATCTGACAATGCAAAAAGATACTGCCCACTGTCTCGCAATGCATTGGCACGGCTGAGGAAAGCATGAGCAAAGCTGGGGTTCAACATCAGAGCACTGGTAAAATCTTCTATGGCCAACGTGCCCTTGCCCAGTTTTTGTTGTGAAAGGCCTCGGTTATAGAGAGCCGTGGCGCGCAGAGTACCTGACATGGCATCAAGGCTCAGTGCTGCTGTATAATCATCAACAGCTTTAGCTTGCAGCCCTTGTTGCTGATACGCCAGCGCACGGTTGAGTAGCGCATTGGCCAGAAGCTCTGGCTCGAGCGAACGCGACTCAATCGCAAATGAATAAAGTGAAACCGCCTTGGCACTATCCCCTGAACTGAGGGCTTGATAGGCCTGAGAGGTGACAGGATTTGTGGATGCGGTTGCTGAGCCGGAATTTGCGCTAAACGCTGCAAGATATACGGAACTAACAAACGCCAATGCTACGCTACGAACTTTCATAGTTCGAGATGATGCAGCGTTAGGGTTAAAACTCCGTTTCCACCACCGGGTATTTATACCTAATGTTCGGTTAACAGGATGTGCCGATTTTAACTTTCACGCATCGCATGTGCGATTTGATCCATCAATGGTTTGACCAGATAGGAAAATGGTGAGCGCGATTCTGTTTGCACGAAGGCTTCGGCAGACATGCCGGGCTTCAATTTATTATCGCCAAGTTTTTCCAACTCTTTTGCTGAGATGGTCAAGCGGATCGCATAAAATGGTGGAGAGTTTTGATCGGCACGCGTGGTGTCGGCAGCCACTTGCGAGACCTCGGCGGCAATCTCAGGCACAGTACGGGCGTTGAATGCGTTAAAGCGGATTCGTGCGGGCTGCCCTACACGCACATGCGAAATATCATTCGGCGATACTTGCGCTTGTAACACCAAATCATCGCCTTGCGGCACGATCATCATCAAGGTTTCACCCGGTGCCACAACCCCACCCTCAGTGTGGATGTTGAGTTGATAAATTGTGCCTGTGATGGGAGCCTTGATGGTCATATGTGCCAAGCGCGAAGACAGCACCACAATACGTCCATTCAACTCAGAAATCTTGGCGTCAACATCACGAAGCTCACTGAGCGCCTGATTGCGCATTTCCTCGCCAACTTGAATGATTTGAAGTTTTATTTCGCCAATCTTGGCTTCTGTGCTGCCTTTGCTGGCTTGCAATTGGCCTTGCTCGCCCTCAAGGCGAGCGGCATCACGATCCATCGCCATAATGCGCGTAGCAGGCACCAGTCCCTGCTTCAATAGCTTTCTCAAATTGTCAGTTTCTTGATTTAACAATTCGCGCTGGCGAAGCGACGAGTCGATCTGGGATTGAATACCTTTAATTTGATCGGTCAACTGGCCAATTTGTTCGTTCAACTGACTCTGCTTGCTGGCTACCGTATCTTCGATGGATCGCAACAGACGTGTTTGTCCTGCAATAATATCTGCAATCACCGTCTCGTTTGCACGGGCCTTTATGGGGCCGGGCAAAACCATCTCGCGCGCATTATCGCGCAATGCTTCAAGCCGCGCCTTCTTGACCAAGAGTTCGGAAAGGTTACCATCAGTGATTGCCAATTCGGCTTTTGCCTGCGTGGGATCAAGCTCTACCAGTTCTTGCCCAGCTTGCACCAATTCACCGTCCCTCACCAGAATGCGCGCGATATTACCGCCCTCAAGATGCTGGACTTTCTTTGAATAGCTTTCGGCTACAATAGTGGCAGATGCAATAACTGCACCATTTAACTCGGCCAGGACTGACCATGTTCCAAACACACCCAGCATGACAGCAAGACTTGCGAATCCGAATATTTGGGTTCGACGCAGGGATTTATTGGTGTCAATTTGTTTCATCAATCAATTCCGTTTGTTTGGCGGAAGCACCGGAATTCCAGACGGATTTTCATTGGTTGCAGCAACGGGCCGCTGGCCAACGAACGGCGGAATGCGCTGTGGCGCAAGAGGGTTTTGAACACTGGTCACCTGCCTAATGATTTCATCGCGGCTGCCCATTGCGGCCACCTGACCATTTGTTAACACGAGCAAATTGGTCATCGCAGCAAGCGCACTTGGTCGGTGCGCCACAACAACGACCGCGGCCCCGCGCCCCATGCAAGCACGGATGGCTTTATCCAATGCTATTTCACCTTCGGAGTCGAGATTGGAATTTGGTTCATCCATCACAAACAGTACCGGATCGCCAAATAAGGCCCGCGCCAAAGCAACACGCTGGCGTTGCCCAGCCGAGAGCCGGCTACCAGCTTCATTCAACGGCGTGTCGTAACCTTGCGGCAGGCGCATGATAAAGTCATGAATATTTGCCAACTTGCCAGCCTCGACAATTTTGTCTGACGAAGGCGATTCCGAAAAACGGGATATGTTCTGCGCGACTGTGCCATCAAAAATCTGGATGTCCTGCGGCAAATAGCCAATCAGCCGGCCCAACTCATCATCGTCACGCTGATCAGAAGTCGCACCATCAAGGCGAACACTGCCGCGCGCTGGCTGCAAAATCCCGACAAGTGCGCGTGCAAGTGTAGATTTGCCAGCACCTGTGGGCCCAATGATGCCAAGGCCCTGCCCGGGTTCAACCCTGAATGAGATGCCTTGCAAAATAGGGCGCTCACTTCCAGAAAGCGTGACTGCAAGATTTTCCACTTCCAACACACCCTTGGGCATAGGCAACTTCATGCGTTCAACGGTTGGTGGCACGAGATCTAACACTTTGCTCAAATGATCCAGCGACCTACGAAACCCGATAAACTGCTGCCAACTGCCAACGGCCTGCTCAACAGGAGCAAGCGCACGACCCATGATAATGGACGACGCGATAATAGAACCTGCCGAAATCTGATGCAAAATAGCTAAATAGGCCCCCACAGCCAACATGCCAGATTGAACAACCATTCGGAAAACTTTGCTCAGCATGCCATATTTCGCACCCGCGTCATTGGCATAAGTTTGGTGATCAAGCGCCTCATGCTGCACCGTGGCCCAATTATTGCGGATCATGCTTTTCATGCCCAATGAATGAAGTGCTTCGGCATTGCGACGCGCTTCCTCTGTAATTCCGTTGGCTTTGTTGGATGCGATGGTGGCTAAGGAAAGTTGTGTTTTGGTGGCGCGTTCAGTCAAAACAGCCAATAGAAATATAATGAGAAGTGATGCAAGCGCCACAACGCCCAACATCCAATGGAGCAAAAAGCAAACGAGCAAAAACAAGGGCACAAAAGGCATGTCCATAAATGCTAAAGGACCCTGCCCACCCAGAAACTGGCGAATTGCAACCAAATCTTGCAGTGGCAGGCTGCCACCCACATTCACCCGCCGCAAGGCCAAATACGCCACAGCATCAAAAACCCTGTTCCGCAGCCGCTCTTCCACACGGCGCCCAATGCGCACCATGATGCGCGTGCGCACAAAGTCAAGCAGACCGTAAAAGGCATAGACGGTCAAAACGATGAGCGCCAATGCCACAAGCGTCGGAACACTGCTTGACGGCAACACACGGTCGTAGACCTGCAACATGAAGATCGAGCCTGTCAACGTCAAAATATTGACCACCGAACTGAACAGCATCGCAGAAATAAATGCACCTCGACTGCCTTTGAGCACTGCCAATATTTCGCTGCGTGATTTTGGCGGTTGTTGCTGCATGGTCATTAGGCAATTTCCTGTTTGGCCTTTGAGGTTCGATTTCACCTTATACGATGAAACTGAGTATAGATTGCGTTAATCGACTGAAAAACCCAAGTCTCGGGAGCTATTTTATAACGTGATGTCGCTGAATAGCCCAACAGTGGCGATTGGACATTGACAATCAACCTTTTACCCTGTCAAACCAACAACGTTCGGTGCCCCGAAGCAAAAGACCACGGGCCTAACAGGGAATACGGTGAGGACGACCCAAAAGGGGCCAAAACCGTGACTGCCCCCGCAACTGTGAGCGGCGAGGTTTGATCAGAAGCCACTGGGAAACCGGGAAGGATGATCAAACCATTGACCCGCAAGTCAGGAGACCTGCCGAACAAATGGGCGTATGCGTCCGCAACCACGGTCTCACGGAGGGTGACATGACCACATCTACATTGAACGGCACAGTTTCTATTTCACAGCGCATCAAGGCGGGCTTGGTTTGCCTATTGATCGGCGTATCATTGGTTTTTGTCGCCGGCATGTCGCAAATGAGCTTTGCCCACAGCGCAGCGCATGACACCCGCCATGCAATCGGTTTTCCCTGCCACTAAGGTATTTTCATCTCCACCCGAAATCCCCGGTTGTGCAGGAATTCC
>JAGWUY010000021.1 GCA_028868255.1 Alphaproteobacteria bacterium
ATCGCTAAAACACTGGTAAAATAATCAGCATCTTGGCGAGGCGCACTGCGCCGCACGGCCCCAGTCAGAAGCACCCTATCCGAACCCAGCATTTTTGCCACTTCACTCAAACCTTCAGGGCTTTCGTCAAGCAAAAACGGCACAATTGATTCGGGCCAGATAATATGTGTAATGGCTGGCCCTTGCGCAGGCTGCGCTGAAAGGGCGAGCAAGCGGTCAAATATCGCGCGTGCATGGGCGTTGCGCCACGCGTCATCCTGCGGAATATTGGGCTGCACAATGCGCAGTTGAACGCCTTCAACATAGCGGGTTGGGTTTTGCGCCAAGCGCCACGCCCCCCAGCCCCAGGCGAGAGGCAGCAGCAGAAGCAGCGCCACGCCCAAAGCCTTTTCACCTTTGAAAAAAAGCAGCGGCGTAGCGGCCCACATCAGGATCAGAAGCGTGAGCCCATTCATGCCCACTATGGATGCCAGCTGCGCAAGACCGCCCATACCATCAACCGCAAGGCCAGGCACACCCCACGGAAAGCCCGAAAATAAAATGCCGCGCAAATATTCCATTACGCTGAACACGGGAGGGGCCACCCAGAAAATGCTTACGCCCCGCTCGGTGATCAACCGCGTTACAAAAGCACCTGCCCCCCAATAAAGAGCGAGAAACGCCGCAAGCCCACCGACAGCAAAGGGCATCATCCACAAATCAGCCGCCGCATTGACAAAAAAAGCAGCACCAATCCAATGCAGAACCACCAGAAAATAGCCGAGGCCAAACAGCCAGCCTGACCAGAAGGCGCGCTTCAGCGAGCTTGTTTCCAGTACCATCAGAAACAGCGGCACGGTGAACCCAAAAACCCACCATTGGTCAAAAGGCGGCAATGCCAATCCCGACACTGCACCCGCAATCACACAAAGCACAAATTTGGCCTTGGGCGAGTGCGCAATCAGCCAATCAAATGCCGAAATTAACCTTTCATTCATAACTGAAAGCTCTAAGCATGATTTGCGCGCACCACTCAATTAAAAATGCAATCAAACGCAAGCCACGCTGCTGTGCTTGTTGGCGATCGGACCAGCTTTTATACTGCGGGAGAGAAAGACTGAAATGATGACCGAAAACACTGCACCCAACAGGATTGGAGCTGCGACAACCAGCCATGAGTCCTCCCGCCAAGCCTTGGCTGACATCGTTGAGAAAATGTCGTCTCCCAACGGTTTTTCAAAATTGACACCAAAACAGCGCAGTCTTTTGCTGGCCGCGGTCTTGAGTTCAGTTGTTCCTGCTGATGGCTTAGTACGGGCCGTTGAAATGCAGCACTTGGAAAAACACCTGACGACAAAATTCCAATTTGCCAGGCAATCGCTATCTGAGGCGTTGGATCTTGCCCGCCGAACCCATAGCCAATCGGGCATTGAGGTGATGGCAAAACATCTGCCTGAACTGCTCAGCATTGAAGACCGCATTCAACTGATTGGCATGTTGTGGGATATTGCCTTGTGCGATCAAGAATTGCACCAGAATGAAGAAACGCTGATTTATAAGTTGGCTGATGCTGTGGGCGTAATGCGCAAGCGTGTTGTAGAACAACAAGCCATTGCCGCTAGCCGCAACGGCATCAAAAACTAACTGCGCCGTTTCGCAATAGATTCTGCCATGGCGCACATGATTTCAAACATCATCACCGTGCCGGTGTAAGCCGTGAGGCCTGATGGATCAAAGGGCGGAGAAACCTCCACCACATCGGCTCCGATGATATTCACGCCTCGCAGTTCGCGCAGCAGGGCTTGCGCCTCGCGTGAAGTGAACCCACCAATTTCCGGCGTGCCTGTGCCGGGCGCATAAACGGGGTCCAGCATGTCGATATCAAAGCTCACGTAAGTTTCGCCGTCGCCCACAATTTCGCGGGCTTCGGCCATGATGGCCTTTGGGCCTTTTTCAATGGCCTCCTCAATGCGCACCAGACGCACGCCCATTTTCTCGCCATACTCAAAATCATCATTGTCATACATCGAACCACGCAGACCAATCTGAATGCTACGCTTGGGGTCCAAAACCCCTTCTTCAATGGCGCGACGAAACGGCGTGCCATGGGTATATTGGAAGCCACCAAAATAGCTGTCATACAAATCTGTGTGCGCATCAAAATGGATCATGCCCACGGGCTTCTGCTCTCCCAAGGCGCGCAACACGGGAAGGGAGCAGAGATGATCCCCACCTGCTGCGAGGGGTGTAATGCCCCTGCCCACCAGCGTCTTGTAATAGGTCTCAACACGCTTCATCGAATCCATGAGATCAGCGGGGTTAACCGGGCAATCGCCCAGATCCGCCACATTGACCAGATCATAGGGCACCACGCGCGTCACCTGATGCATACGCCGCACCATGGCGGATTGATCACGCATTTGGCGGGGCGCATGGCGCGGGCCGGGGCGGTTTGTAGTGCCGCTGTCCCATGGAATTCCAACCACGCCAATATCAATGCCTTTGGCCTCTTCCAGCGTCACATGCGGCAGCCGAAAAAATGTGGAAAGCCCGCCAAAACGCGGAACCACCAAGCCTGACATGGGTTGATTGAACTGTGACATAAAAAAATCCTCTATGTTTTGGCTGATACCATAAAGCAGATTCTTGTGAAGCCAAGAGCCAGAGGGTGTAGCGTTTGGGTGTCCAGTCAGTTTAGACTGGTAAAATGGACAACCAATTCGACATTATCATTCTGGGTGCAGGCATTGCGGGCGCATCGGTTGCGGCCCATCTGGCGCAAACAAAACGCGTGGCCATTCTGGAAATGGAAGATCGCCCCGGTTATCACACCACCGGCCGCTCTGCGGCAAGCTATGAGCCCAATTATGGGCCAAAACCGATGTTGGCTCTCACGCGGGCCAGTGCCCCATTTTTTAAAGCCCCGCCCGAAGGCTTTGCCGATGGGCCATTGCTGGTGCATCGACCATCGCTGTTTCTGGAAGCCGAAGGTCAAGAGGCTTTTACTGAAAAGCTGTTAAGTGCCAGTGCGGGCCTTGAAGAAATTTCAATCGCCAAGACGCGTGATTATTTTCCCGTGCTGCGGCCAGACTATGCCAAGCGCAGCTTCTTGGACAATCACACTGGCGATTTGGATGTAGACCTGCTGCACCGCGGCTATCTGCGCCTGTTCAAAGTGGCAGGAGGCATGCTGATGAATCATGCTGGCGCAACCGCCATTGAGCGCGAGGCAAAGGGCTGGCGCATTACCACGCCGCAAGGCAAATTCGCATGCACCACGCTGGTCAATGCCGCAGGCGCTTGGGGCGATGTGGTGGCCAAAATGGCAGGCGTTGCTGCTGTGGGCCTCACACCCAAACGCCGATCGATTGGTGTGATCCCCATTGATTATGCGGGCTTTGAAGTCTGGCCCATGGTGACGGACAATGCCGAAACCTGGTATGCCAAACCACAAAGCGGAAAAATGATCGTGTCTTCCGCTGATGCCACGCCCGTTGAACCGCATGATGCCTATGCTGATGATATGGCCATTGCCGAAGGCATTGAACGGCTGATGAATGCCACCACGCTGGAGGTCACTCACCTTGATCACAATTGGGGTGGCCTGCGCAGCTTTGTGAGTGATGGCAACCCGGTGGTGGGCTATGACCCTGCAGACCACGGGTTTTTCTGGCTCATCGGCCAAGGCGGTTATGGCATTCAATCGGCACCAGCTTTATCGCGCACCGCCGCAACACTTATTTTGGACGAAGATATTCCAGCAGATGTTGCCGAGGCCGGATTAAACTTGGCTGACATCACCCCCGCAAGATTGAGGTCATTATGATGAGCACGCGTGCAGAGCTTTCGATCGGCGAGGCCCTGGTGGGCTTGCTTGAAGCCTATGGTGTGGATACCATTTTTGGAATCCCCGGCGTTCACAACATCGAAATGTACCGCGCACTGCCGCGCTCTAAAATCCGCCACATCCTGCCTCGCCATGAACAGGGCGCAGGCTTTATGGCCGATGGCTATGCGAGGGCGACGGGCAAGCCCGGTGTGTGTTTCACGATTTCTGGCCCCGGTGTCACCAACATCCTCACCCCTATGGGACAAGCCTGGAGCGACTCGTCCAATATGTTGGTGGTCTCAACTGCCCTTGATGTGGCCTTTTCGGCCCAAGGCCGGGGCCGCTTGCATGAAATGATCAGCCAGTTTGATGCAGCCAAAGCCACCACCGCCCATGCCACCCGCGCCTATACCGCGCAGGATGTGCAAAACGGCATGGCTGCCGCCTTTGCCCGCTTTGCCTCAAGCCGCCCACGCCCCAGCTATCTCGAAATTCCGCTGGATATTTTATCTCAGCCTGCAGGTGAAAAAGGCTGGCATGCGGCAGGCCTGCCCGACTTGCCCTTGGCACAAGATAAGCAAGTTCAGGCGGCCATTGCAAAAATCAGTGCTGCCAAAAACCCCGTGATCATTTTGGGCGGTGGCGCGCAAAAGGCGGGCACATGGGCATTACAGATTGCTGAAAAAACCAATGCCATTATTTTCACCACCGTGGCAGGCCGTGGCACAGTGCCGGGGAACCACCCCGCTGTGTGGGGTTCACACCTTGCCATGCCCGCAACGCAGAACATGTTACTGAACTCCGATTGCATCTTGGTGGCAGGCTCAGAGCTTTCAGAAACTGATTTCTGGAATCTTGATTTCGCCATCACGCAAAACCTGATCCGCATTGATATTGACCCCAACTCTCTGGCCCGCCCTCACTCTGCTGAAATTGCCATTCTGGGCGACGCCGCAACCACGCTTCACGCCATGGCCCAAGGGGTGAGGGCCCGCAGTGGCACGCGGCCTATGGAAGAAAAATCAGACGACACGCCGCTGCGCGCCATGCTGGCCAAAATCCTTGGTGTGATCCGCGAGTCCCTGCCGCACAACACCGTATTTGCCACGGACATGACGCAGATTGCCTATGCCGCCAATGAAATCTTCCCGGTTTATGAGCCGCGCTCATGGCTGCACCCGTCTGGCTTTGGCACGCTGGGCTTTGCCTTGCCCGTGGCCATTGGTGCAAAATTTGGTGTGCCCGAAAAACCCGTGGTGGCCATGGCAGGCGATTATGGCTTTCAATACACCATCAATGAACTGGGCACAGCAGCAGAGCATAAACTGTCCTTGCCCATTCTGTTGTGGAACAATGAGGCGCTGGGGCAAATCCGCGACAACATGGTGGATGCCGGCATTCAACCCAACGCCGTGACCTTGCAAAACCCTGATTTTCAGATGCTGGCCAAAGCCTATGGGGCAGCCTGTGCCAAACCAGACAGCTTGAAGGCCTTAAGCCTTGCCATTGCTGCCGCGCTGAAGACTCAAGTCCCCACCGTGATTGAAATGACCCCGCGGATGTTGCGTGGCTGACTGGGCCATCATTTTTGATGTTGACGGCGTGTTGCTGGAACTGACCCGCGCCGAAGAAGACATTTTCTTCGATAGCTTTGAAAAGCACGGTGACCCGCAAACACTTTACCGCGATTGGAACAGCTACCGCATCCGAAATGATGAGGACATTATGGCTGAAATAGCCGCGCGCTGGAACATTGCGCCCGAACACTTACAGCGCATCAAGGAAAAATATTTCTCATGCCTTGGCAACGCACTTTCTAACGAGCACATCACCACGCCCATCATTGCAGGCGCAGACACACTGCTGAAGCGTTGCGCAGACATCGCTACACTTGGCATCGCTACCGCGAATTTCAGACAAGCGGCAAAATTGAGGCTTGAACATGCTGGGCTTTGGCAGCCCGTTTCGGCCCATGCTTTTGGTGCCGACGGCGGCGGCCACAAACATGAAATTCTGGCGCGGGCACTGGCCAGCCTGCCTGTTCCGCGAACAAACATCATTTATGTCGGCGACAACTTGAATGACGTGGAAGCAGGCCTCAAAAATCAATTGCATTTTATCGGTTTCAGCACCAGTCAGGAGCGGTTAAAACAACTGGAAGCACATGGCGCTGAACATGTGAGCAACAATCACGCCAAGACTTGGGAGTTGATCAGTCTGTTGCGTAAATCTTAACGGTCTATCGGCCAAACCAACGACAATGTGGTATAAAAAGAGAGGTTTCTGAATGAGCGGTCACAGCCAGTTTTCACTGCTGACAACACGGCGTTTTTTGCCCCTCTTTATTGCGCAAGCCATTGGCGCCTTTAACGACAATGCTTTCCGTTCCGCTCTTTCCATGTTGTTCATTTATGGCATGTCGCGCGAGGCCCTGCCTGACCCTGAAGGCACCAACAGCCTTTCCGCAGCGCTGCTGATCATTCCATTTTTTCTGTTTTCGGCCTTTGCCGGCCAACTGGCTGACAAGTATGACAAAGCGGTGATTGCACGGCGCATCAAGCTGGCCGAAATCGGCTTGATCACATTGGCGGCCTATTCACTTTATCACAACAATGTCACCCTTCAGCTGCTTTGCATGTTTTTAGGTGGCCTGCAGTCGACCTTCTTTGGCCCGATCAAATATTCAATCCTGCCGCAATATTTGAAAAAGGAAGAATTGCTGGGCGGCAATGGCATGATTGAGCTAGGCACCTTTGTATCGGTTCTGTTGGGCACAATTTTTGGCAGTGTGTTTATTCTCTCAGGCGCTGGCCGCCATGTGGTGTCGGGCGTGATGATCGGCCTTGCTGTGGTGGCTTATATTGCCGCCTGGTTCATGCCCAAGGCCCCCTCGGCCCAACCAAATATGAAGATCAATTATAACTTCATCTCTGAAACCTGGCTTGTGCTGAAGCAAGCTGCTGAAAAGCGCGATGTGTTCTTGTCGATCCTCGGCATCTCATGGTTCTGGTTTATGGGCGTGGTGTTTCTCACGCAAATCCTGCCCTTCACCAAAAATGATCTGCACGCCACCGAAACGGCTGCCACCACCATCATGGCCATTTTCAGCGTGGCGACAGGTTTGGGCTCAGCCTATTGCAACAAATTGCTGAGTGGCAAGATTACCCTGAAATTTGTGCCAATCTCCGCCCTTTTGATGAGCCTGTTTATCTTCGATCTCTACTTCGCCGCAGGCTCATTTGGCGGCTGGGGCACGGCTACAGCACCTACCGGCCCCATGATGCTGTTCACCACATTCTCTGGCCTGCGCTGCCTGTTTGATCTCTTTATGATTGCCTTTTGCTCAGGGCTTTTTGTCGTGCCATTATTCGCTGTTACGCAATCCCGCACGCCCTTCTATCGCCGCGCCCGCGTGATTGGGGCCAACAACATCATGAATGCTGTGTTCATGGTGGCAGCCACTGTGATTTCAGGCGTGATGCTGAAGGCGGGCTTCACCGTCAAAACACTTTATGCGCTGATGGGCCTCGCCAATCTGGGTGTTGTGGCCTATCTCATCCTGCTGCTGCCGCAAACCTTGTTTGCGTCATGGGCGCGCAGCCTGATGCGGTTTTTTTATGGTGTCGAACTCAAGGGCCTCGAAAACTATTATGCCGCCGGCAAAAAAGTTTTGATCGTCCCCAACCACACATCTTTCTTGGATGGCCCGATGCTCTCGGCTTTTTTGCCCGAGCGGGCGGCTTTCGCCATCAACACTTATATTGCGCAAAGCTGGTGGGTGAAGCCCGCCTTCGCTCTGTCGGACATGTGCCCGATTGACCCCACCAATCCGTTGGCCTTGCGCACCTTGGTTGACCGGCTGCGCCACAATCAAAAAGTGGTGATCTTTCCTGAAGGCCGCATCACCACCACGGGCAGCCTGATGAAAATCTATGAAGGCCCATCGGCCATTGCCCAGATGGCAGGCGCGAAAGTTTTGCCCGTGCGCATTGATGGTGCGCTCTATTCCCCCTTTTCTTATATGCGCGGCAAGTTGCGTCTGAAATGGTTTCCAAAAATCACCATCACCTTTTTACCACCCGTGCAATTTGATGCGCCAGAAAACCTGAAGGGCAGCGCACTGCGCGAACACCAAGCGGAAAAACTTTATGACGTGATGTCAAACATGATGTTCAAAACATCCAACATTGACCGCACGCTCTGGCAGGCGCTGCTTGATGCGCGCGTGGTTCATGGCGGCAAGCGCGACATCATCGAAGACATTCAAAGAAAGCCCATGAACTATGACCGACTGGTCATGGGCTCAATGGTGTTGGGTCGCAAATTGGCAGCGCTCACGCCGGGCGAGAAAAATGTGGGCGTCTTGATGCCCAATGCCATTGGCACCGTGCTGGCCATGTTTGGCCTTTTGGCCACGGGCCGCAGGCCTGCCATGCTTAATTTTGCAACCGGTGCCGTCAATATGTCTGCTGCATGTACAGCCGCCGAAGTGCGCAGCATTGTGACTTCGCGCAAATTTATCGAAGCGGGCGAGATGCAGAGCGACATTGAAATTCTGTCAAAAACCGCCAAGATTATTTATCTCGAAGACGTGCGCGAAACCGTGGGCACGGGTGATAAACTCTACGGTTTGTGGTGCAAATATTTTGCTGGCGCCGCCTTGCGCGCAGGCGGCGTGGAGCGCGATGCAAGCCAACCTGCCGTGATGCTGTTTACGTCCGGCTCAGAAGGGGTTCCAAAAGGCGTTGTGCTATCGCACCGCAATCTGATGTCGAACTGGCAACAGGCTTCGGCGCGCATTGCCTTTACGCCGGAAGACAAGGTGTTCAATTGCATGCCTGTATTCCACTCTTTCGGGCTGCTGGCGGGGCTGGTTCTGCCGCTCATGGGCGGGGTCAATTCTTTCCAATATCCATCACCGCTGCACTACAAAATCGTGCCTGAGCTTTGCTATGACACAAATGCCACCGTTCTGTTTGGCACTGATACATTCCTTACGGGTTATGTCAAAAATGCTCACCCCTATGATTTTTATAAGATGCGCCTCATCGTGGCAGGCGCTGAGCGCGTGAAGCCAGAGACACGCGAAGCCTGGATGGAAAAATTTGGTCTGCGTATCTTGGAAGGCTATGGCGCCACCGAATGTTCGCCCGCTATTTCCTTTAACACGCCCATGCATTTTCGCTCAGGTTCTGTGGGCCGGATTTTCGATGGCATTGACTATAAGCTTGAGCCCGTTCCCGGCATAGACAATGGCGGCAGGCTTTATGTGAAAGGCCCCAATGTGATGCTTGGCTATCTGCGCGCAGACAACCCCGGCGTAATCGAAAAGCCTGCGGATGGCTGGTATGACACCGGCGACATTGTGAATGTGGATGAGCACAAGTTTATCACTATTCTGGGCCGCGCCAAGCGCTTTTCTAAAATCGCAGGAGAAATGGTCTCGCTCACCGCCGTGGAAGCGCAATTGCAGAAGCTTTACCCTGATATCCCACAAGCTGTGGTGGCTGTGCCTGATAAAAAGAAAGGTGAACAATTGGTGCTGTTCACCTGCCTGGAAAAGCCGGATCGCAAAACCATTGCTGACGGCATGAAGGCACAAGGGGCCAATGAGCTGATGATCCCCAAAACCATCATCACCATTGAAAAAATGCCCCTGCTTGGCTCTGGTAAGACAGATTATGTCGCACTGGGCCGCATGGCACTCGAGCGGGTTTCGGTATAGAGAACCCTGGTTTGACAGGGATATAAGAAGATGCGTTTGGCAAAAGCAGCAGACCGCTTGGCAGGTCTTGGGTCTGACAAGTGGGCCGTTCATATTGAGGGCCGCCGCCGCGCCACTGCGGGCGAAGACCTGATCTTTTTATCGATTGGTGAGCCTGATGCGCCAGCACCGCGCGCCATCCTCGACGAAGCCTATAAACAAATGCTGGCGGGCCGCCTGCGCTATTCATCAGGTCGGGGGGAAAGCTCGGTGCTGGAGGCTCTGTCACGCCATTATACCAAGCAAACGGGCAGGCCCATCGGCCCCGATCAGTTTTTGTTTTTGCCGGGCACACAGACAGCCCTTTTCATGGCCTTCAAATCTATTTTGGATGAAGGCGATGAAGTTTTGCTGCTCGACCCCTATTACGCCACCTATGAAGGCGTAATTACTGCCCCCGGTGGTGTCCCCGTGGCTGTGCCGCTGGACCCTGACAATGGTTTCCACCCCAATATCGCAGAAATCGAAAAGGCCATCACGCCGCGCACCAAGGCACTGCTGCTCAATTCGCCCAGCAACCCGACAGGTGCCGTGTTCAATGCCGCCGAAATCAAGGCCATTGGCGCATTGTGCAAGAAACATGATTTGTGGATCGTGTCTGATGAAGTTTATGCCACGTTGATTTATGGCAACAATGTTTTTGTGTCGCCCTTCTTTGACAAGGATTTGGAAGAGCGGACCATCGTCACTTCTTCCATTTCAAAATCGCACGCCTTGCCAGGATTTCGCTGCGGCTGGATTGCATCATCGCCGGAATTCACTGCGCAGGCCTTGTCGATCACTGAAACCATGTTGTTTGGTTCACAGCCCTTTTTGGAAGATGCAACAGCCTTGGCGCTAGATTCACATTTCCCCGAAGTGGATGCCATGCGCCATGCCTATGAAGCGCGCGCCAGACTTTTGATTGAGGGCCTGAAATCTTGCAAAACGGTTTCCGCCCGCATGCCGGAAGGGGGCATGTTTGTGATGGTCGATGTGCGCAAAACGGGATTGACGGGGGAAGACTTTGCCCGTCGTCTGCTGGCTGAACAGAAAGTGGTTGCCATGCCGGGCGAAAGCTTTGGCGCTTGCGGTGCTGGCCATTTGCGCGTGGCACTGACGGTGGATGAAAAGCAAATTGCGGAAGCGGCCAAGCGGATTGTGAAATTGGCGGAGTCTTTGCTCTAATGCACCGCATCCACCACACCGCCATCACATTTATTCCGTGCTGGATCACCTGCAGCCAGCAGTGTTCTCAAATCGGCGCCTGCAGGAATGTTGCCCCGCAGATTGAGGGTGAAGCCCGAGAGGCGACCTTGCTTGTCACATTCGACTTGAACTTTATCACCTGCGCCGCTGCCGAACCCTTGATTAAAGGCCGTCCTGATTTGGCTTGCCGAAACTTGCTTGCCAATATTGGCTGCAAAAAGCGCCTGGACGGGCGAGGCATTCACTTCATTCGCCAGACGAATACCATCTTTGAAATATTGCTCAGCCGAGCCACCTGGGTAACATGTGCCATGCTTGATCCATTCATGGTTTTCGAGTTTGGATTGCGTGCCGGGCATGGCCTTGTCCAATGCGGCCTTGGTTTCAGGGGATAATTGCGGCGCTGGCAATTGCTCCCATTGATGTTGATCATCCAGCGCAGTGGTGGCACGGTCAACGCCACAAAACACATTGCGCCGGGGCTGCGGCCACAGGCCATGGATGGTGAAGTGAGAAGCCGCCCAAGAAGTTGGCGTTTGGGACTTGCATTCCGCCTTATCTCGCATCGCCTCGCAGAAGGTGGGCTCCCACGAGAGTGCAAATGCGTAGTAAGGTGCGCGCCCACCAAATCCTCGTGACTCTGGCTTGGGCTTCACCGTGCCTTGCGGGGTGTTCAATGCAACATTGTTTTGTTTGGGTGCAGCGGGAGCGGCGGCTTGCGCGCCATCCGTTGAACCGCACGCAATCGCCACCCAGCGCTGCTGGGGAGTGGCTCCCGGCACATTCAACCAATAGTGCGTGGCATCATCCTTGTTCTTGCCGAGCAGCTGATAGGATTTGCCCGCTTCAATGGTGGCATTATCTGGGTTTGTGCCTTTCTTGATCGACACCAGCGCGGGGCAGGCCTTCGAAGCCACGAATTGGCCATCTAGTTTCACCTGCGCCTGCAAGAGGCTGGTGCTGAAGGCCAAGGCAGCGATGGCGATGAGAATGTTTTTCATGGTGTCCCCTGGTTGACCGTCATCCCCGCGAAAGCGGGGATCTGCGTTTCCCCTCCGAAAACAGAGATTCCCGCATTCGCGGGAATGACGATTGAGATGTTGATCTGTTGCCGCTCTCGTTTAGCGGTTTTCGGAGTCAACCGCCAATGATAAGCCATAAATAGGATTTTCCCTTTTATTGGCTCGACAATTGCCAATTTTTAGGATAAATCCTATTTATGGACAGCGCGACACAATCTTTTCTGGCCGAAATAGAGGCTTTTCTCACCAAAACGGCCACGGATCCCACAAATCTCGGCAAACAGGCCTTGGGTGACCCATCCTTCGTTTTTGACCTCCGCAAGGGGCGTTCACCCTCCACCCGCACAATCGATAAAATCCGCAGCTGGATTGCCGCCCAAGGAACCGCCGAAATGCCCAAACCCATGATTGCCGCCCACAAGCTGACGCATCTTGAAAAGCTTGAAGCGGAATCAATCCACATCATCCGCGAAGTGGCGGCTGAATGTGAAAAGCCGGTGATGCTTTATTCCATCGGCAAGGATTCTGCCGTGATGTTGCATCTGGCCATGAAGGCATTTTATCCAGCCAAGCCGCCCTTCCCGCTGATGCATGTAGATACGCGCTGGAAATTCCAGGACATGATCAAAATGCGCGACGACACGGCCAAGACGCTGGGACTTGACCTCATCGTCCACATCAACCCGGAAGGCATCGCCAAAGACATCAACCCCTTCACCCATGGCTCGGCGCTGCACACCCAAATTATGAAAACTGAAGGCCTGAAACAGGCGCTTGACAAATATGGTTTTGACGCCGCCTTTGGTGGTGCCCGCCGCGATGAAGAAAAATCGCGTGCCAAGGAACGCATCTTCTCGTTCCGCGACACGCGCCACCGCTGGGACCCCAAGCAACAACGCCCCGAGTTGTGGAACACTTACAATGCGAGAAAGAACAAGGGCGAATCGATCCGCGTGTTTCCGCTGTCGAACTGGACCGAACTCGACATCTGGCAATATATCCACCGCGAGAACATCCCCATAGTGCCGCTCTATTTTGCGGCAGAACGCCCCGTGGTGAAGCGCGATGGCCAGCTGATCATGGTGGATGATGACCGCATGAAGATGCTGCCCGGCGAAACGCCACAGTTGAAGCGCATCCGCTTCCGCACCTTGGGCTGCTATCCGTTGACGGGGGCCATTGAATCCAACGCCACGTCTCTGCTCGACATCATCGAAGAAATGCTGGTGGCCACCTCCTCCGAACGCCAAGGCCGCGTGATCGACAAGGATCAATCAGCATCGATGGAAAAGAAAAAACAGGAAGGCTATTTCTGATGGCTTTCCGACCTGCTGCTGCCAACCCTTCGAGGCCCGCTGCGCGTGCACCTCAGGGTGAGGATAAATTTGTAGTCCCTCATGCTGAGGTGCATTGCGCCAGCAATGCCTCGAAGCATGTGCCACAAGGAAAAATCTGATGACCCGTTTCGTAGAATTTCAGGGCGGCGATGTGGATGCTTATCTTGCTGAACAGGAAAACAAAGACCTGCTGCGCTTCATCACCTGTGGCTCGGTGGATGATGGCAAATCCACACTGATTGGACGGCTGCTGTATGAGTCTAAAATGTTGTTCGAAGACCAACTTTCGGCCCTTGAAGCCGATAGCAAGAAGCTCGGCACACAAGGCGGAAATCTGGATTTCGCGTTGCTGGTTGATGGGTTGGCCGCGGAACGTGAACAGGGCATCACCATTGATGTGGCCTACCGCGCCTTTGCCACATCCAAACGAAAATTCATTGTGGCCGACACACCAGGCCATGAACAATATACGCGCAACATGGCAACGGGTGCTTCCACTGCCGAACTTGCCATTATCCTGATTGATGCGCGCAAAGGGGTGCTCACCCAAACCCGCCGTCACACTTTTATTGCCACCGTGTTGGGCATCAAGAACTTGGTCGTTTGTATCAACAAGATGGATCTTGTGGCTTATTCGCGCGATGTGTTTTCAAAGATTGAAGATGATTATCGTGGCTTCGCCAAAGGACTGGGTGCTGAGAACATCATCTGCATTCCGGCCTCGGCTTTGGTGGGTGACAACATCATCGAACGCTCTGCCAATATGGCTTGGTATCATGGCCCGACACTCATGGGCCATCTGGAAACCGTGCCTGTGGGTGATGACCAATCCGGCAAACCTTTCCGCATGCCCGTGCAATGGGTGAACCGGCCGAACCAGAACTTCCGCGGCTTTGCCGGAACCATTGCCGCTGGCACGCTGAAGCCCGGTGATGCCATCAAGGTTCTACCCTCGGGAAAAACGTCCCATGTGCAGCGCATTGTCACCATGGATGGTGACCTCGTTGAAGCTGTCGCCGATCAGGCCATCACGATCACGCTCAACACCGAAGTCGATGTGAGCCGTGGTGACGTGATTTGCGCCGCGCAAGCGCCCGTTGAAGTGTCTGACCAGTTTGAGGTGGAAGTGCTGTGGATGGGCGATGAGCCCATGCTGCCAGGCCGCCCCTACATCATCAAGGCCGGCACCAAGACTTTACCCGGCACGCTTGATAAATTGAAGCACAAGGTCAACGTCAACACGCTTGAAAAAATAGCAGCGGAGACATTGACGCTGAATGAAATCGGCCTATGCAATCTCGAGCTTGATGGTGTTTTGGCTTTTGCGACGTACAAGGAAAATCGCGCCCTCGGCTCTTTCATCATCATTGATCGCTTCACCAACAACACGATTGGTTTGGGGTTGATCAATTTTGCTTTGCGCCGCGCCGCCAACATCCACTGGCAGGCGATGGACGTGAACAAATCTTCACGGTCGAAGTTGATCAAGCAGAAGCCCACCGTCCTGTGGTTCACCGGCCTTTCCGGTGCGGGCAAATCCACCATTGCAAATTTGGTGGAAAAGAAGCTCCACGCCCAAGGCCATCTCACTTATTTGCTGGATGGCGATAATGTGCGCCATGGCTTGAACCGCGACCTTGGTTTCACCGATCAAGACCGGGTGGAAAACATCCGCCGTGTCGCAGAAGTGGCCAAGCTGATGACCGATGCGGGCTTGATTACCCTCGTTTCTTTCATTTCGCCCTTCCGATCAGAACGCCTGATGGCGCGTGAAGCTGTCGCCAAGGATGAGTTTGTGGAAATCCACATCGACACGTCATTAAACGAAGCCGAAAGGCGCGATGTGAAAGGCCTCTATGCCAAGGCGCGCCGTGGCGAACTGAAAAACTTCACCGGCATTTCCTCGCCATACGAAGCGCCAGAAAACCCTGAATTGCGGATTGATACGGCGGCGATGAGTGCGGAAGAAGCCGCGACTGAAATTGTGAAGTTCCTTGAACGCAAGGGCAGGCTCGCTGGGGCGTAAACGAACATACTTCGTCGTGTCATCCTTCCCCAACTCTTGGGGAAGGTGTCATGCGAAGCATGACGGATGGGGAAGGTTCAGCACGTCGTAAAGTTGGGCATTATGCGGCTCTCACCCCACCCGTCTCGCGTGCCGCTCGCCACCCTCCCCAAGTGATGGGGAGGGAGACTACTCACAACCCCTTCAGCAAATCGGGCACGAACCCATCATAACGGCCTTCTTCAATCTGTGTTGCCACCGCTTCAATCTCGGCGGAAAAACCGCGGTCATCGGGGCGGGGATGCGCCACCTCGCGCACCAGCGCATAAGCGTTTTCGAGCACTGGTGAGGATTTGAGCGGGCGGCGGAAATCAATGCCTTCCACGGCAGCCATCATTTCAATCGCAACAATGCGTGAGAGGTTGGCATTCATCAGCATCAGGCGGCGTGCGCCATGCGTGGCCATGGACACATGATCTTCCTGATTGGCCGATGTGGGCGCCGAATCGATGGAAGCCGGATGGGCGAGTTGCTTGTTCTCGCTCATCAAGGCCGCTGTCGTGCATTGCGGAATCATGAAGCCGGAATTGAGACCTGGATTGCGAATGAGAAAGGGTGGCAACAGCGATATGGTTGAATCAATCAATGCCGCCATGCGCCGTTCAGACAGGGAACCGATTTCAGCGATGGCCATCGCAATCATATCCGCTGCAAAGGCCACAGGCTCAGCGTGGAAATTGCCGCCCGAGAGCACCGCTCCATCCTCGGCAAACACCAATGGGTTGTCAGACACGCCATTGGCCTCAACAAGGCACATGCGTGAAGCTTGTGCCAGTAAATCCAAGCATGCGCCCATCACCTGCGGCTGACAACGGAAAGAATAGGGGTCTTGCACGCGGTCATCGTCTTTGAGATGAGAAACTCGAATTTCACTACCCTCCATCAAGCGGCGATAATGGCGAGCAGCCAGAATTTGCCCGGCATGGGGGCGCAGCGCATGGATGCGCGGATCAAACGGCGTGTCAGAGCCCATAATGGCATCGAGCGACAAGGCCCCCGCCAGAACAGCCGCTGCCGCATTGCGCTCGGCATTCATCAGGCCCCAGAGCGCCAGTGCTGTCGAAACCTGCGTGCCGTTCAAAAGTGCCAAGCCCTCTTTTGGCCCCAATGTGAGCGGTGCGATCTTGGCGATCTTCAAGGCTGTGGCACCCGAAACGCGTTTGCCCTCCACAAAGGCCTCGCCCTCGCCAATCAACACCAGACTCATATGCGCCAAGGGCGCAAGATCACCTGATGCTCCCACTGAACCTTGCCCCGGAATGACCGGCAGCACATCAGCATTGATCAAGGCCAGCAGGGCCTCAGCCGTCGCCACCGAAATTCCCGAAGCCCCTTGCGCCAGCGAGCGCAATTTGAGCAGCATGATCAGCCGCACAACATTGGCGGGCAGTGGCGCACCCACTCCGGCGGCGTGTGAGCGCACAATATTGACTTGCAGCTTTTGCAAATCTGGTGTGGCAATGCGCGTTTTGGCCAATTTTCCAAAACCTGTGTTGATGCCATAAAGCGCGTCACCCGATTGCAGCAGGCGCTGCACCGTGGCGGCTGATTTTTCCAACTTCCGCTTCGCATTTTGGTCAAGGGCAACCTGAATTGGCCCAGCCAAAGTGGCTTTGATCACGTCCAAGTCAAGCCGTTCGTCACCAATCAAAATGCTCATATGAGCCTCGCTATTGTTTGTTTGAAATTTTTTGTGATCGCAGCAGCAGCAACATGTGCCCCGTCTTTCACCACTTGCTTGCCGCCCACATAGACATCACGCACGCAAGAATTTCCGCCTGAGAATATCCACGCGTCAATGGCCGAATCTTGCGACCGCCCGATCAACGCATGGTGATCAGGATTGAGCACTACGAAATCAGCGCGTTTGCCCACTGCAATGGCCCCCATGTTTTGCCCCAGTGCCTGCGCCCCCCCTTTTAAGGCGCGCTCAAACAGGCTGCGGCCTGTGGATTGCCCCGGCCCATTGGCCAGCGCGTTGCGCGTGCGATGGAGCAGACGCTGCGAATATTCCAGCATGCGCAAATCTTCTGAAGGGGAAATGGTGATGTGACTGTCAGAGCCAATTCCCATTGCACCGCCTTGGTCAAGGAAGGTTCGCGCGGGGAAAATGCCATCGCCCAGATTGGCCTCGGTGGTGGGGCACAAGCCAACCACGGCGCGTGAAGCAGCAAGAGCCGTAACTTCCTGATCGCTCAGATGCGTGGCATGGATGGCGCACCAGTTGTCCTGAACCGCGAAATTTTGCAACAGATAGTCAACTGGCCTCTGGCCGCACCAAGCGAGACAATCATCCACTTCCTTGGTTTGCTCGGCGATATGAATGTGAATGGGCTGCTGTTCAGGTGTTGCCGCCAACACGGCGTCCAACCCAAGCTTGGTCACGGCGCGCAAGCTGTGCGGCGCAACACCAAGGCGGTGGTGCCCATGCACTGCCTTTTGCACCCCTTCATAAATCTTGATAAACCCCGCCGTGTCATTGATGAAACGGCGTTGGCCCGCATTGGGGGCTTGTCCACCAAAGCCGCCATGCGAATAGAGAACGGGCAGCATGGTGGCCGCAATCCCCACATCTTCTGCCGCGGCCAGACAACGCAGCGAAAGCTCAGCACGATTGGCATAGGGCGTGCCATCAGGCTGGTGATGCAAATATTGAAACTCACCCACGGATGTAAAACCCGCACACAGCATTTCGGCATAGGCTTGCGCGGCCACGGCCTGCAAATCTTCTGGGCCGAGCTTCAAGGCAAAACTATACATCACCTCGCGCCAGGTCCAGAAACTGTCAGCTCCCGGCCCCGCCCGCTCGGCCAGGCCCTGCATCAAGCGCTGGTGGGCGTGGGAGTGTAAATTGGCCATGCCCGCTATCACAATGCCGGAAACATGCTCACCATCGCTTCCCGGCATGATTTCCGCTATGAGGCCCGCCGCATCCACATGGATCACAACATCGCAGGCCCAGCCATCCGGCAACAGCACAGAGTCACATTTGAATTTGCGTATTGTCATGGTTCTCACTATACTGTATATACAACCTTATACAAGACGGTATTTTCAACAATGATGCTGCTCAAAAACTGCAATGTGGCGACGATGGTGGGGGGCTATGGCCTGATTAAGAATGCTGCCATTGTGATCGATCATGGGCAAATTCAATGGGTTGGACAAGAATCCGAAGCCCCATCGGGCCCCGCAATTGATGCGCAGGGCAGTTTGGTGACCCCTGGATTAATCGATTGCCACACTCACCTTGTCTATGGCGGAAACCGAGCAAACGAGTTTGAGCAACGACTCAATGGTGCAGACTATGCTGCAATTGCGAAGGCTGGCGGTGGCATCATGTCCACCGTGCGCGCCACCCGTGCCGCCAGCGAGGCCGACCTCTTCAAATCCGCCACCAAGCGACTCGAAACATTGCTCGCTGAAGGTGTTACCACAGTCGAAATCAAGTCTGGTTATGGCTTGGACATCCAAACCGAAGCCAAAATGCTGCGTGTGGCGCGCAAGCTCGGTGCACGCCACAACGCCACCATCAAGACCACATTTCTGGGGGCGCACACCTTCCCTGCCGAGTTTAAAGAAAACCATGCAGAATATGTAGATCTTGTTTGCAATCAAGCGCTTCCATTGGCCCATGCCCAAGGTTTGCTGGACGCAGTTGATGCTTTTTGTGAAGGCATTGCCTTCTCGGTTGAAGAAACGGAACAGGTTTTTAAAGCGGCCAAGGCGCTGGGTCTGCCTGTGAAGCTCCATGCCGAACAGCTTTCCAATCTGGGCGGGGCCAAACTTGCGGCGCAGTATGCGGCACTCTCCGTCGATCACATTGAATATCTGGACGCGGCTGGTGTCGAGGCGATTCATTCCGCCGGCACGGTCGCTGTGCTGTTGCCCGGCGCCTTCTATTACCTGCGCGAAAAGCAGGCGCCGCCTGTCGCCGCTTTGCGTTCATGTGGTGTTCCCATTGCCATCGCAACCGATCTCAACCCAGGATCATCGCCTGTTCACTCTTTGCTCTCAACCATGAACATGGCCTGCGTGTTATTCGGTTTGACCCCAGAGGAAGCACTGCTGGGTGTGACCACCAATGCCGCCAAAGCGCTGGGGTTGAAGGATCGAGGCCAAGTCAAAGTGGGAATGCGCGCTGACCTTGCCTTCTGGGCCATCGAGCGCCCGGGCGATCTAGCCTATCCACTGGGCTTCAACCCTATCGCCGCCATCATGCAAAATGGCCAATTCTCGAAGGCCTTTGCATGAACCTGGCCCAACCCATCTATGCCCGCGTGAAAGACCATATTCTAGCGCAGATCCGATCTGGCGCACTGGTCGCGGGCAGCCGTGTTCCCTCAGAAAATGAGCTGGTGAGCCAATTCAGCATCAGCCGCATGACCGCCAATCGCGCGCTGCGGGAACTGACTGCCGATGGCTTTCTCTCCCGCGTGCCCGGTGTGGGCACTTTTGTACGAGAGGCCACGCCCCGCACTTCTCTCATTGAACTGCGCAACATCGCCGATGAAATCGCCTCACGCGGCCACCACTATTCTTCGCGCATCGAAGACTTGCGCGAGATGATGGCCACACCGAACCTGATTGATGATTTTGAATTGAGGGCGACCACGCCGCTCTATCACATCGCCATTGTGCATGAAGAAAACGGCATGCCAGTTCAATTTGAAGACCGCTATGTGAACCCGTTCTGCGCGCCCAACTTCCTGAAACAGGATTTCAGCCATCAAACGCCCACGGCTTATCTTCTCAGCCTGCTCCCTGCTGAAGAGCTGGAACACAATGTGGAAGCAATTTTGCCCGATGCCAATCAGCAACGCCGCCTTAAAATCAGTTCCAGTGAACCTTGCCTGTCGCTGCACCGACGCACATGGTCTGGCGGCCATGTCGTAACCTCAGCCACCCTGATCTATCCCGCCAGCCGTTACGCGCTCTATTCCCGCACATCATTAGGAAAGCAAACGTCATGAACAACCGCCGCGACAATACCCGTGTGATCCACGCCGCCACTGGCACAAAGCTCTCCGCCAAGAGCTGGCTCACCGAAGCCCCTTTGCGCATGTTGATGAACAATCTCGACCCCGGCGTGGCTGAACGGCCAGAAGAGCTGGTGGTCTATGGTGGCATTGGTCGTGCGGCCCGCAATTGGGAAGCCTATGACCAAATCATAGCATCGCTGAAAACTCTGGAGGATGATGAAACACTGCTTGTCCAATCGGGCAAACCCGTGGGCATATTCCGCACCCACAAGGATGCACCGCGGGTGCTGTTGGCCAACTCCAACCTCGTGCCGCATTGGGGCACATGGGAGAAATTCCACGAACTCGATCGCAAGGGCCTGATGATGTATGGCCAGATGACGGCGGGCTCATGGATTTACATCGGCACCCAAGGCATTGTGCAAGGCACCTATGAAACCTTTGCCGAAGTGGGCCGCAAACATTATGGCGGCGACCTGAAGGGCAAATGGTTCTTGACTGCAGGTCTGGGCGGCATGGGCGGTGCGCAGCCCTTGGCATCGGTCATGGCCGGCGCATCGATGATCGCCATTGAATGCCAACCAAGCCGCATCGAAATGCGTTTGAAAACACGCTATCTCGATCATCAAGCGGCCAGCATTGAAGAAGCGCTGAACATGATCAAGGCCTCGCCCAAGCCCATTTCCGTTGGCGTGCTTGGCAATGCCGCCGAAATTCTGCCAGATATGGTCAAACGCAAAATCCTGCCGGATGCCGTGACCGACCAAACTTCAGCCCATGATCCGATCAACGGTTATCTGCCTGCGGGCTGGACGCTTGCACAATGGGAAGAAAAGCGTGTCAGCGACCCGCAAGCCGTAAAAGCCGCTGCCATGGCCTCCATGAAAGTGCATGTGCAAGCCATGCTGGATATGCAGGCCATGGGTGTGCCCACGCTGGACTATGGCAACAACATTCGCCAAATGGCCTTGGAAATGGGTTTGAAAAACGCTTTTGATTTTCCGGGCTTTGTGCCCGCCTATATACGCCCTCTGTTCTGCCGCGGCATCGGCCCGTTCCGTTGGGCGGCACTTTCCGGCAATCCGGAAGATATTTATAAAACCGACCAACGTGTGAAGGAGCTGATCCCCGACGACAAGCATTTGCACAATTGGCTCGACATGGCGCGAGAGCGCATTGCCTTCCAAGGCCTGCCCGCCCGCATTTGCTGGGTGGGCTTGGGCCAGCGCCACCGTTTGGGGCTTGCCTTTAATGAGATGGTAAAAAATGGCGAGTTAGAAGCCCCCATCGTGATTGGACGTGACCATTTGGATTCAGGCTCCGTCGCCTCGCCCAATCGTGAAACTGAGAGCA
>JAGWUY010000203.1 GCA_028868255.1 Alphaproteobacteria bacterium
CAAGACCACTCAAAGCATCAAATGGCAGGCATGAAACACGGCGCTGAGATGAGTGATAGAAGGCTGCCCAAGCAAGGCGGGCAATCGGCTTTTGCAGCCATTCAGGAAATCGTCACCATGCTTGAGGCAAATCCCAAGACGGACTGGTCAAAGGTGGACATTGAAGCCCTGCGGCAACACTTGATCGACATGAACAATGTGACACTTGATGCAACCGTTTCATCCGCATCGACCGACAACAGCATGACATTTATAGTTGCAGGCGAGGGCAAAGTCATAGGCTCAATTCAGCGCATGATCACAGGACATGCCGCGACGGTGAACGGCTTCGAAGGCTGGACTTATGCGGCAAAAGAAAATGCCACGGGCGCAGATCTGATGGTTACGCCGCCCAATCGCAAAGAGATGGTGAAGCTTCGTGCTTTGAGCCTCATCGGCGTGTTGGCGCAAGGCATGCACCACCAGCAACATCACTGGATGTTGGCAAACGGCATGCAACCGCACAAGTAAATCAGTCAGGGCAACATGCGTTTCAAAGTGTCGTTCTTGTCATAGAAGATTACGGTGATGACGGTGACACCCACTTATGATTACGATGTCACCCCACTTAATTCACCTTCATTGTAGATTTTGGCCCACGTTTAGCGGGGATGAGGGGATTACGGTGGCATTGCATTAAACCCTGATTCTTGTAATGCTTTGTGCTCTCCGTGACTTACTCGTCACTGTTCTCCCAAAATTTCCACTTCAAGTGCAGCGACATCGCCTCTAAAGCTGGCAATCATTGCCGCCAGCAAGCGCTCTGGGCTAAATGTTTTTAGGTTGAGCGGATGGCCGACTTGTTCTGAAAGCAGTTTCAAGAAGGCCAGCTGGGTTCGGCCATTGCCTTCCCTGAACGGATGGATGGCGTTCAAATCGGCCAAGAACAAGGACGCCTTTTTTGCAAAATCTTGTCGGGGCAAGGTAGTTTCAATAACATCAGGCTTTAATCTCATAAAAAGACTGTCCATTTCGCGGGCAATAAATTCGGGATAGCAAAACATGCTTGCGTCCTTGTCGATCCTAATTTCTCGAAATTCGCCAGCCCAGGCAAAAATATCTTGAAAGAGATGGCGATGAATGGAGCCGTAGTGCGCAACATCAAATGTCCCGCGCGGAAGCGCTTCTTCAAACCTGATGCCTGTGAGCTGTCGCTCTGCCGCATCGAGCTTTAGTTGAGAGCGAATATTTAGTTTGTTCTTCAGAACTGTTGAACTTGGATAGCAATAGGGATCGTTTGCGACGCCATATTTGTGGTCAGTCATACCGCCTCTTTAAAACTTGCCAAGATCAAGGCGCGGCGCTCGTCATTCGACAATCGCCTTAAATCCATTTCCGAACGGAGCTGTTTTTCTTGACGTGTCAAAAAAATGCCTTCTACAGCGCTAAATTTTTCAAAGCATTCGCGACCCAAAATAATGTCGGGGCTATCAGCATTGGATGGGACAGGCGTTTTCATGCGAATATCCTATCATATTTAGTTGTGAAATAGCAAAAAAGCATAGAGTGCTCTGACCCACCCCAACGTCGTCTTCGTGGGCTTGCAAGACTTGTTGAGGGGCGGGGACTTAAGGCTCAATTCTGGAGTATGGCCAGCATTAGCAGCTCCACCGTACGCTGTCAAGTAAATAATCCTAGTTAGAGATTAAAAGCCAAAACAATCCTCAAAACGCAAAAGGCCGGAGATTTCTCTCCGGCCTGTATTACGCGAACTCAACTTAACTTTTACTGCCTGTATTGCTGGATGCGCGTGGTGCGCAAGCCGGCAAGGCCGTGTCGCTCGATGGAGCGCTGCCAACCCAGATATTCCTCAACAGTGAGGGTATAACGCTGGCAGGCTTCCTCTAAACTCAATAGCCCACCTCTGACGGCCGCCACCACTTCAGCCTTGCGGCGGATCACCCAGCGATGTTGGCCGGGTGGGGGCAAATCGGCGATTGTCAAAGGACTGCCATCGGGTCCGATGACGTAATTGACGCGTGGACGCAACTGACCGTTCATATACGCAAACTCACACAAACTGACTTGCAGGATCCGCAACTGGCATTTCCCGCACAAATTCATCATGGCAGAGCGCCCTTAAAAATGAGCTAAGTGAATATGAACAAATTACAAATTGCCTGAAGATTGTGCACCAAATCGGAACATTCGGAGCCTCGTCTTGCACAATTGGCAATTTCCGCTCATGTAGGGTTATGATTATTGATCCAGCCATTATTGAAAAAGTTCATGCCGCAATGAACTTGCCGGGCCGGCCGAAAGATCACCGCGTGGTTGTGGCGATGTCAGGCGGTGTTGACTCGTCTGTTGTTGCCGGGCTGGTGAAGCTGGCGGGTTATGATGTAGTGGGCATCACCTTGCAGCTCTATGATCATGGCGAAGCCATACGCCGCAAAGGCGCATGCTGTGCGGGGCAAGATATTCACGATGCGCGGCGCGTGGCGGCGGCGCTTGATATTCCGCACTATGTTTTGGATTTTGAATCGCGCTTCAAAGAGGCGGTGATTGATGATTTCGTCGAAAGCTATCTTCAAGGTGCCACGCCCATTCCTTGCGTGAAGTGCAATCAGACTGTGAAGTTTGCCGATCTTTTGGCGCGGGCGAAAGACCTCGATGCGTCATGCTTGGTGACGGGCCATTATATTGAAAGCCGCATGCGGGCAGGGGGCGGGCGCGACCTGTTCACACCTGTGGATATGGCGCGTGACCAAAGCTATTTCTTGTTTGCCACAACTCAAGAGCAAATTGATTTTCTGCGCTTTCCGTTGGGCCAGTTGCCCAAGCCTGCCGTGCGGGAGGTGGCAGCCGCCATGGGCTTGATGGTGGCAGATAAACCGGACAGCCAGGATATTTGCTTTGTGCCCGGGGGCAAATATGCCGATGTGATTTTAAAGATCAGGCCCGATGCCGCTGAAGGTGGCGAGATTGTTCACCTTGATGGGCGCGTGTTGGGCCAGCATGATGGCATCATTCACTATACAATTGGTCAGCGCAAAGGTTTGGGCATTGGCGGTGGCGAACCACTGTTTGTGGTGAAGTTGGAAGCCGAGGCACGGCGGGTGATTGTGGGGCCGCGTGAAGCCCTGAAGCAGAGTGAAATTCGCATCAGCCAGCTCAATTGGCTGGGTGATGTGATGCTGGGTGAAGAGCCCATCAAGGTTTTTGCCAAGATCAGATCGACCCGGCCACCTGTAGAAGCTTCAATTCGCCTTGCCGATAGTCACATCGTCGTTGCCATTACCGGTGGAGAATATGGCGTTTCACCAGGGCAGGCGTGCGTGCTTTATGATGGCGCTGGTGTGGGGGCCAAAGTTTTGGGCGGTGGGTTTATTGCATTGGAGCGCCCACGTGCGGCTTTTGTGCGAAGTGCGACGGTGCAGACAAACTTGGTGGAGGCTAGGCGGAATGGATAGTTTTGACCCCGCCAAGACCAGTCGGCACAAAATTTCACATATTGCTTTATTTTTGAAGCGTTGGATTGCTCGGCCGAAAGGCATTGGCGCTATCGCACCCAGCAGTATTCATCTGGCAAAAAAAATGGTGATTCATCTTGATGTGAACCCAGATGACATGGTGGTGGAAATTGGGCCGGGCACGGGTGTTTTTACTGAGGCGCTTTTGAATGCCGGTGTTCGCCCTGAAAACTTGATTTTGCTGGAGCGCGAAGCTGCGTTTGCGCAACATTTGCGAAAACAGTTTTCAAAAGTAAAAATCATCGAAGGCGATGCCTGCCAATTGATGTCTGTTATTGGTCAGGAAACAGAACGCGCAGTTACGCGGGTGATTTCAGGCTTGCCCTTGCGCAGCATGCCGCGCGAGGTACGGCGCATAATTTCTTCCCAGATTGCGGAACTTTTGCCTCCAGGCGGTATTCTGGTGCAGTTCAGCTATTTTGAAGGCTCACCCATAGATCCTGATCTCGCTGCCGAAGCGGGGCTGATGGGGCGCAGGGTTGATCATGTGTTGCGCAATCTGCCGCCGGCCTATGTCTGGAAATATGTGAAGGTAAAATAGGTTTCTTGCCATCGCCAAACTGTGCTTCTATGATTTTATAAAGTCAGGGGAGACAAGTGTTTGGTCAAAGGAATCCGAAAACCAAATTTGGAGCGTGATGTCAAAAAGGGCATTGCTTGGTCTGTGCATGCTTTCACCACCAGCGGCATTGTGCTGGGTTTCTTGGCGTTGGTCGCCGTTCTGAAGAATGACGCTGTGGCCGCCTTCATGTGGCTGGGCTTGGCGCTGTTTGTGGATGGGGTGGATGGCTCCTTGGCGCGTAAAGCGCGCGTGCGCGAATACACCCCCAATTTTGATGGCGCATCGCTGGATCTGGTGATTGATTTCTTCACCTATGTGGCTGTGCCTGCGCTCATGGTCTATTGGTTCAACATGGTTGCCGTGCCGTTCTGGTTTTCACCCAGCACCTGGAGCTTGATTGCCGCTGCCACTATAATGGCTGTCTCCTGCTATACCTTTGCGAATGTAGGCATGAAGTCATCCGACTATTATTTCGTTGGCTTCCCGGCGATTTGGAATGTGGTGGTACTTTATTTCTATCTTTTCAACACAGGTTGGCTGGTGAATGGCATCACGGTCGTTTTCCTCAGTGTTCTCACTTTTGTCCCCAT
>JAGWUY010000204.1 GCA_028868255.1 Alphaproteobacteria bacterium
GATCAGCTGAGGCAAGAATTGCAGCCACTTAAACCAAAAACACCCGAACTGCGCAAGGCGGCTCCCACCATGCAAGACGTGGCGCGCCATGCTGGTGTTTCGGCCATGACAGTGTCTCGCGCCCTGCGAGATGGTGGTTCGATTGCCGAAGACACGCGCCACCGTATTCGCCGCGCGGTGGAAGACTTAGGTTACGTGCTCGATCAATCGGCAGGCAGCCTTGCGTCAAAACGCACAGGCTTCGTGGCCGCGCTCATTCCCTCCATCAACAATTCCAACTTTGCCGATACAGCCCGCGGCCTGACCGATGCCCTTGATAGAACGGGTCTGCAAATCCTGCTGAGTTACACAGACTATTCAATTGAAAAAGAAGAGCTGCTTATTGAATCCATGCTCCGCCGCCGCCCCGAGGCAATGGTGGTAACCGGCGGCAAACACACAGAACGTGGTCGCAAGCTGCTGGAAAATTCCGGCATTCCGGTCATTGAAACCTGGGACATGCCGTCAAACCCAGTCGGCCATGTCGTGGGTTTTTCAAATGCAGAAGCTTCGGGAGCGTTGGTCAAGCACCTTTTCAAAAAAGCTTATCGCAAGATTGCGTTTATTGGCGGCACCACCAACCGAGATACCCGCGGCGCTGATCGCCGCATTGGCTATGAGCGAGCAATGCAAGAGTTGGGTTTGAAAGATGCCCGCGTCATTTCATTTGGAACACCGCCGATTACCATGAAGCAGGGTGGCGAGGCGCTGGCGAGGCTGGTTGAACAATGGCCAGAAGTGGAGGCCGCCATTTGTGTGTCTGATCTTTCGGCCTTTGGTGCGCTGATGGAATGCCAGAAGCGGGGTTGGGCTGTGCCGGGGCGCATTGCCATTGCGGGTTTCGGTGATTTTGAAATTTCCAACTGCTGTTACCCCGCAATAACGACCGTGGGTGTGCATTGCTATGACATTGGCCATAAGGCCGGCCAGCTTTTGCTGCGCGCCATTGAGGGCGAACGGAGCGGAAGCCCCATTGCGCCTGAGACCATCATCACGGAATATGAAGTGATCGGACGCGAAAGCGCGTGAAAGGGAAGAGATGAAAACCATTGTCATTCACGCCGCCAAAGATTTGCGCATTGAAGAACGAGACACTGAAAAGCCAGGCGTTGGCCAGGTGCAAATTAAACTGGAGACCGGCGGCATTTGTGGTTCTGATCTGCATTATTTCAACCATGGCGGCTTTGGTGTGGTGCGCCTTAAAGAGCCGATGATTCTGGGCCATGAAGTGGCTGGGCGCGTTGCACAATTGGGTGACGGCGTCGAGGGATTCAAAATTGGGCAATTGGTCGGTGTTTCGCCTTCGCGCCCCTGCCATGCATGCAAATATTGCGCTGAGGGCATGTTTAACCAATGCCTGAACATGCGGTTTTATGGTTCGGCCATGCCGTTCCCGCACATTCAAGGTGCCTTTAGAGAAATTCTGGTGGCCGATGCCACGCAGCTTGTCTCTGCTGAAGGCTTAAGCGCTGGTGAGGCAGCAATGGCAGAGCCCCTTTCAGTCACACTCCATGCCACGCGCCGCGCAGGCGAAATGGTCGGAAAATCAGTTTTAATCACGGGCTGTGGGCCCATCGGTCTGTTGTCCATTCTGGCTGCACGCCGCGCAGGCGCTGATCTGATTGTGGCCGTTGATCTCAGCGACTACTGCCTTGGAATGGCCAAAAAATTGGGGGCTGACGTGACGCTGAACACCAAGGACGTGCCTGATGCTCTTGACATTTACAAGGCCAACAAAGGCACCTTTGATATTCTCTATGAGTGTTCTGGCGCACAGATAGCTCTTACCTCGGCCATTGGTGCTATGCGCCCCGGTGGCACCATCATGCAGCTGGGTTTGGGTGGTGATATGACTTTGCCGATGATGGCGATCACGGCAAAAGAATTGTCGCTCAAAGGTTCATTTCGCTTTCACGCAGAATATGCAACGGCCATGAGCCTGATGCAGAAGGGCCTGATTGACGTGAAGCCCTTGATTACTGAAACCGTCCGCCTTGAAAATGCCCGCGCAGGTTTTGAATTGGCGAGTGATCGCAGCAAGGCCATGAAAGTTCAAATTGCGTTTTGATAGGAAAAGAAAATGTCGTTGCAATTGTTCAATCTGAAGGGAAAGCGCGCGCTGATCACCGGTTCCAGCCAAGGCATCGGCTATGCCATTGCCGAAGGTTTGGGTGCCGCTGGGGCGCATCTGATCCTCAACGGTCGAGACAAGCCAAAGCTGGAGGCGGCGCGGGCAAATTTGGCGGCAAAAAGCATGACAGTTCACGCCGCCGCCTTTGATGTGACGGTGGAAGATGAAGTGAATGACGCCATATTCGAGCTCGAAAAAAACCATGGCGCCATCGACATTCTGGTGAACAATGCGGGTATGCAGTTCCGCACGCCGCTTGAAGATTTTCCTTCTGATAAATTTCGGGAATTGTTGCGCGTCAACATTGAAAGTGCCTTTCTTGTAGGCAAGGCCGTAGCGCGCGGCATGATTGCTCGCAGGCAAGGAAAGATCATCAATATCTGTTCTGTGCAGAGCGAACTTGGCCGCCCCTCTATTGCGCCCTATACGGCTACGAAAGGAGCTATAAAAATGCTCACGAAAGGCATGTGCGCGGATTGGGCCAAGCATGGCTTGCAGGTCAATGCGATTGGACCCGGCTATTTTAAAACGCCATTGAATCAAGCTCTCGTAGACAACCCTGAATTTTCATCCTGGCTTGAAAAACGTACACCCGCAGGCCGCTGGGGCAATGTGGATGAGTTAATTGGTGCCGCAGTTTTTCTTGCTTCGCCGGCGTCATCTTTCGTCAACGGCCACATCCTCTATGTGGATGGCGGCATCACGTCGGTGCTCTGATGTTTAAAGGTGCAGCAATTGTCATGGGTGTGGCCAGCTGCGGCAAAACCTCGGTGGGTGAAGCCTTGGCCAAACTATTGGGCGCGCATTTTACCGAAGGCGACAAACTGCACCCTGCCGCCAATATCGCCAAAATGTCATCTGGCACGCCTCTCAATGATGATGATCGTTGGCCTTGGCTGGCTGAAATTGGCAAAGCTCTGGGTGGCAGTGACGGCCAAATTGCGTCGTGTTCAGCCCTGAAGAAAATCTATCGTCAACGCATTATTGAAGCCGCAGGCCGGCCCGTAGCGTTCATTTTTTTGGATGGCAGCCGCGCACTGCTGGAACAGCGCATTGCTGACCGCAAAGGCCATTTCATGCCGCCCGCCTTGCTCGACAGCCAGTTGAAAACGCTGGAACCGCCAGGGCCAGATGAATGGGCGCTGCGGCTTGATATTGCCCAGCCCATTGAGCGACTGGTGCAGCAGGCTGCAGAGTTCCTGCAAAGGTCATTGGGCCATGGCTAATAGTGTGGCCGTGATTGGGGCAGGCATCATGGGCACTGCCATCGCCACACGCCTTTTGGAGTGCGGCAATAGTGTGACAGTTGTTGATGTAAACCCGGAGAAAGTAGCCGCTCTTGTAGCCAAGGGCGCACAGGCTGCGGCAAATCCTGAACAGGCCACAGCAAGCGCGGGCTATGTGGTCCTCAGCCTTAACCACGCCGAAATTGTGCGCAAGGCCGTGTTCGGAGACAGCGGTGTGGCCAAGGCCGCGACGGCAGATAAGCTTTTGATCGATATGTCTTCCATCGATCCTGCCGCCACGTCTGAAATGGCACAACAGCTGAAACGCCAAACTGGCATGTCTTGGATTGATTGTCCGCTATCTGGCGGAGTGCCTGGTGCGCTGGCAGGCAAGCTCACCATCATGGCTGGTGGCGAGGAAGAAGATTTCGAGCGTGGGCGCACAATGATGCAGCATCTGGCTGCTAACTACACCTTGATGGGCGGGGCCGGAGCAGGTCAAACCACCAAGCTGGTCAATCAACTGTTCTGCGCGCTCGCCTTTCAGGCGGTCGCTGAGGCCGTGAAATTGGCTGAGGCAGGCGGCGTTGATCCGCAGAAGATTCCTGCCGCGCTGGCAGGTAGCCGCGCCGATGGCCGCATTCTGCAAGAGTTCATGGCCAAATTTGCGGCACGTGATTTCTCACCCACCGGCAGTTTGTCGAATATGTTAAAGGATTTGGATACAATTCAATCCTTCGCCATCAAAACCAAAACGCCCTTACCACTCACCAGTGCAGTCGCTGATATTCACCGCATACTCATCGCAATGGGCTTAGGTGCCAAAGACAGCGCAGAAGCGATGCGATTATTGGACGGCAATTGAGTTTTTAGTTGACTCCTATTCACAAACCGAACTAGCGTGTTAGCGCTAACAACAAGACGGCAAAGATCGTCATCAGTGTGGGAGAACAGCTTGGGTGAGCGCCTTCTGAGTTTTGAAAACATCACCAAGCGTTTTGGCGGCACAACAGCGTTGCGTGATATTTCGCTGCATCTCGACGCGGGAGAAGTTTTGGCGCTGCTCGGTGAGAATGGGGCTGGAAAATCAACGTTGATCAAGTCTCTGGCAGGTATCCACATGCCTGACGAAGGGCGAATATTGTTTCGCGGCGAGGCCTATATCCACCGTCCACCTAAGCCTAATGAAAAGCAGCGCGTGGCCTTTATCCATCAGGATTTGGGCTTGGTTGAATGGA
>JAGWUY010000205.1 GCA_028868255.1 Alphaproteobacteria bacterium
CAAGGCATTTCTGGGCGGCAAGCGCGTAAAAGAGTTTGACGCGCTGCTTCATACCGAACGCCGCGCCGCTCGCCAAACCCACCAAGGATCGCTGCCCAATTGGACAATGGTCGAGCATGAAGGTGCGGCTTTCGCCGTCAATAATCATAAACTTCTGCTCTGGTCTTTCAGCGGCTACTCCCAAGCACTGCTTTATGATCCAATCAAATCCGTGAAACTTTTGACTCCGCCCTCAATCATTGCCATTTTGGCAAAAGGATACAAACCGCGCTGGCATGAGTCGGCCAAACAATGGGATGCAACATGAAACTTTTGCGCTATGGAAAATTGGGTAAGGAAAAGCCAGGTGTTTTGGACGCCGAAGGCCGCATTCGCGATCTGTCGGCGCATATTAATGATGTAACAGGCGACACCATCTCGCCAAAGTCTCTTGCCAAATTGCGAAAGATAAAAATCGACTCGCTACCAATCGTTAAAGGCAGGCCACGCATTGGGGCTTGCGTGGCCAACGCGCAAAAATTCATCGCCATTGGGTTGAATTATTCGGATCACGCCGCCGAATCGGGCATGAAGGTGCCGCCAGAGCCGATTATCTTCACCAAACATGTCAGCTGCATTTGCGGCCCTGATGACACGATCACCATTCCGCCAAAATCCAAAAAATCGGATTGGGAAGTGGAACTGGGCGTGATCATCGGCACCAAGGCCAAGAACATCAAAAAGGCCGATGCCATGAAACATGTGGCGGGCTATTGCACGATTAACGACTTGTCCGAGCGAGAATTCCAAATCGAGCGCTCCGGCCAATGGACCAAGGGCAAGTCCTATGACACATTCGGCCCCATCGGCCCTTGGCTGGTCACAGCCGATGAGGTTAAAGACCCACAAAACTTACATCTGTGGCTAGAGCTGAACGGCAAGCGCGTGCAGGATGGCAACACATCCACCATGGTGTATGGCGTGGCCTATCTGGTGGCCTATCTTTCGGAGTTTTTCACGCTGTTGCCTGGAGATATCATCACCACCGGCACCCCTCTTGGCGTGGGCATGGGCATGAAGCCGCAACGCTTCTTGAAACCCGGCGACAAAATGAAAATCGGCATTGATGGTCTGGGCGTGCAGGACCAAGTGGTGGTGCGGGATAAGTGATGGTTCTTCTCCTTCCCCAACACTTGGGGAAGGTGTCCGCGAAGCGGACGGAAGGGGATGCCGAAAACTGGTTTTCACGCTTGACTAAGATGTTTGGCCTCCCCACCCCAACCCTCCCCAAGTGTTGGGGAGGGAGGATGCATTCTTTGAATTCTTGCCCCCATTCGCTATTTGCTATTCGCTATTCGCTTCTTTATGAAACCCCGCCATGAACACACAAAAAAAATCCCGCCCCAAGGCCCGCGTGGCCAAGGGCTTTCGTGATATTGGTGCTGATGAAATTCGTGGCATTCGCAAGATGCTGGCCACAATTCAGGGCGTTTATGAAAACTATGGCTTCGAGCCTGTTGAACAACCCTTCATTGAATACACCGATGCGCTGGGCAAGTTTCTGCCAGATCAAGACAGGCCCAATGCCGGTGTGTTTTCATTTCAAGATGAAGTAGACGATTTGTCTTCAAATCGTCCTGAGCAGTGGCTCTCCCTGCGTTATGATTTGACCGCCCCTCTCGCGCGTTATGTGGCCGAGAATTTTCAAAAATTGCCAACGCCGTTTCGCTCCTATCGTCAGGGCTGGGTGTTCCGCAACGAAAAGCCAGGCCCCGGCCGCTTCCGCCAATTCATGCAATTCGATGCCGATACAGTAGGAAGCGCATCCCCCGCCGCCGACGCCGAAGTGTGCATGATGGCCGCCGACACGATGGAGGCGCTGGGGATCGAGCGCGGGCAATATGTTTTGCGTGTTTACAATCGCAAGGTCATCGATGGCATTTTTGAGTCTATTGGCCTATCAGGCAGCGAAAATGCATCAAAACGCCTAACAGCGCTTAGAGCCATCGATAAGCTGGACAAGTTTGGAATCGAAGGTGTCAAATTGTTGTTGGGTAACGGCCGCAAAGATGAGTCTGGCGACTTTACCAAAGGTGCCGAGCTAGATCTCAAACAAATTGATAAGCTGACGGCGTTTATTGTTATTGCGGAATCTTCGGAGAATGCACTTTCAAAAATGAGAATTCCGGGTGCAATCCACGGTGCAACTGGTAGTGATTTGAGGGAATACGAAAGAATTCGCGCCGAGGGAATTTTCGGGGGCATTGCTAGTTTGGCGGCTACCAGCCCAATTGGGCTGGAAGGTATGGCTGAGCTCCGTCAAATCTGGTCAACAATTACTCAAGCCGGATACAGCGATGGTCGAATTCGCATAGACCCGTCCGTGATCCGTGGCCTCGAATACTACACTGGCCCAGTCTTCGAATGTGAACTCCTCATGGAAACCAAAGACGAAGACGGCAAGCCAGTCCGCTTCGGTTCCGTCGGCGGCGGTGGGCGTTATGATGATCTTGTGGCGCGCTTCACGGGCCAGCAAGTTCCAGCCACAGGTTTTTCCATCGGGGTGTCACGCCTATATTCCGCATTGAAACTGGTGGGTAAGGCGGAGGAATCCACCACACTCGCCCCCGTCATTGTCACCGTGATGGATAAGGATCGGCAGGGCGATTATTGGCGCATGGTGCAGCAACTTCGCCAAGCGGGCATCCGCTCTGAGATGAGCTTGGGCGCGGCCAATATGGGCAAGCAGATGAAATATGCTGATAAGCGCGGCTCGCCCCTCGTGGTCATTCAAGGTGGTGATGAAAAGGCCAAAGGCGAAGTCACCATCAAGGATTTGCGCCTGGGCGAAAAACTGGCCGCCGAAATTGAAACCCGCGAAGAATATGCCAGCCAGCGCTTGGCTCAAGTGTCCGTCCCAGAGTCCGAACTTGTCGCGCAAGTGAAGAAGATGCTGGGGCAATGAGTTTATTGCGCACTCAAACATTTCCCCTCCCCCCTGTGGGGAGGGCTAGGGTGGGGGTCGCTCAGGCTTTGATTGCTTGCATCACGAGAATGCAGATTGCGAACTCTGAGCAACCCCCACCCCCACCCTCCCCACAAGGGGGAGGGGGAAGTGTGAATCATGGCCGGTAAATCCAAAGCCGAACGCGAAGCACTGGAACGCCAGAACGCCGCCATCATGGCGGTGTTTGAACGCGCAGGTTTTGACCAGATCGCACCAGATATTATTCAGCCCGCCGATATTTTTCTGGAGCGCTCAGGCGAAGATATTCGCGCCCGCACTTTTGTGTTCAATGATCCTGCTGGCAATGAACTTTGTCTGCGGCCAGACCTCACCGTGCCCGCCTGCCGCTATCATCTCAGCCACGCCGCTGCGCCAGAGACAGAATCCAAATATTGCTATCTCGGCCCCGCCTTTCGCTTCCCTGACGAGCTGCTGAGCCCTCAAGAATTCACCCAAGCCGGCCTTGAATGGTTTGGCGACAAGTCCGCTATTGCCACTGAAGCACGCGTCATCAAACTTGCAATAAGCGCCTTGGAAGCCACAGGCCTCTCAGGACTTAAAGTCTCATTAGGCGACTTGGGTTTGTTTAACGCTTTGTTGGATGATATGCCCATGCCTGACCGTTGGCGCAGGCGCTTGCGCCACCAGTTTTGGCGGCCGACAGCCTTCCGCAACCTGCTCACCACCTTTGCAACACCCGCCCGCGCCCAGCGCAGCAGCATCTCAGATTATATCGATCAGATCGATGGCACAAACGCTGTGTCCCAAACTGCGAAAATGTTGACCGAGAAAAACCTCACCCTCGTCACCCTGCGCAGTGTGGAAGATATTGCCGCGCGCCTTGATGAAAAGTGCAAGGACCGTTCAGAACAACCATTGGATAGCGCGATGGTGGAACACATTGAGACTTACTTGCAGATTTCTGGCGCTCTCACAGAAATCGTCCCCAAACTTGCGGGCATCAGCGCCGCGCCAAAATTCCAGTCCGCGATTACCCAATTTGAAAAGCGCATCGAAGCATTGGAAGATCAGGGTTTGAACCCGCGCCGCTTCCACTTCAGCGCAGATTTTGGGCGCGAGCTTGAATATTACACAGGGCTTGTGTTTCAAGTTGAGGTGGGAGCCCGCAATGCGCCACTCGCAGTGGCTGGCGGCGGGCGCTATGATAGCCTGCTGCAAGATTTGGGCGCTCAATCGCGCATACCAGCCGTGGGCTGCGCCATCCACACTGATCGTTTGCGCGCGGTGATGCAATGACCACACGCACCATCGCCATCCCCTCCAAAGGCCGCTTGATGGAGCAATCGAACGAGGTGTTTGAACGCGCCGGATTGAAGATAGAGCGCTTCGGAACGGAACGTGGCTATCGTGGACGGCTTTTGGGCATTGATGGGATTGAGATTGCGTTTCAATCGGCGTCCGAAATTGCAGCCAACTTGAAGGACGGAAAAATTGATGCCGGCATCACCGGCGAAGACCTGCTGCGTGAGGCGATTAGCCCTGGTGTTGATGGTGTAGATGTGGCGCTGCGCCTGAATTTTGGTGCCGCTGATGTGGTGGTTGCCGTGCCCGAATGCTGGCTTGATGTGGCCGTGATGGCCGATTT
>JAGWUY010000206.1 GCA_028868255.1 Alphaproteobacteria bacterium
TTGCGCGTGAGTTCTGGGGTTGCGCGCGAAGGCAATGCATCCGCCGGAATCCAATTCGCTCCGCGGCAAAAAATTTCTTGACCATTCACCTTGAAAGCAAAGCGCGAACCAATTTTATCTTTCTCACTGATAAGTTCAATTTGACGCAAACCGATGCGGCGCGACTCCACATGGTTGCCGCACTGCACTTTCAATTCATAGAGATTTTGTTCGCCCGAACCAGCTGGCCACCAGAGTTTTGGATTTTCTATTTCCAAACTAAACTCTTCAGGATCCCAAGTAGAATCTGCTTCGCGCTTCACAGTTTTAGTTAGGCCAGCCAAAGTGAGAGTTAATTCATACACTTGCCCTTCCACAAAGTTTGCAACATAAATTGTGAAATCAAGTTTGACGTTTCCGTTCGGCAAATGAAATTGCTCAAACCGAATGCCATCGCAGTGTAGGTCGGAATTCTCCTTGGAAAGGTTTAGACGCCCATAAGCTCCAAACGGCATGATGGCCAGGTTCCAATCCCAGCCCGCATGGCAAGACGGCTTGCGCAGGAAATTGGTGTCGGGGATTGGGCAATTTTGTGCGGCAAAAGGCACAAAATAGGGATGCGCTTTTTGACGCCGCGCAGCCTCTTTCACATTCGAGAAAAAGCGGATTTCAATTCGGTTCTTGCCGCGCTTCAGCGCCGCACTCACGTCCGGCGTATAGCGGCGGAAACAATTATCGGCCTTGAGCACCGACTTGCCATTGATTTTAATCTCGGCCACCGTATCGAGATAATCAATGTCGAGATTCCACGCGCCCTCGCCTTCCCACTCAAATTCACGGGCAGCGATCCAATCCTGCTCCGCCACCCAGCGCACATCATATTCATTGCGGCCAATATAGGGGTTAGGAATAATGCCAGCGGTGATCAAAGCAGAATGCACGTCCCCTGGCACGGGATAGTCGCAACGGTGCTTGCCATCTGCGCTGTGCAACGCCCAAAGCCCATCAAGATTTATGTCATTTGTTGTGGGCATCGCCCCTCACCCCTTCCCTTTCGCAAGCGAAAGGGGAAATTTCACAAGCGGTCACCGCTTTCAGCATCAAACAATGAAGCCAGCCCCACGCGGAAACGAAGATTGACCTTTTCACCTGGCTTATAGTGTTGGCTGGATTCAACGCGCGCCGACAAGGTTTGTCCTTCACAATTCAGCCACACCAAACTGTCTGAGCCCATGGGCTCAACAATATCAACCACGGCCGGAAAAGGTGTGGACAGCCCGTCTTCAGCACCGGCATTGATACGAATGTGTTCAGGACGCACGCCGAATTCAACTTGATTTGGCAACAAAGGCGAAATCGGCGAATATTCCTTCAAGTTCACTTTACCTGAGCCAAGTTTCAGAACAGCCTTGGCCCCCGCACCTTCTATTTCACTCTTCAAGAAATTCATCGAAGGCGACCCAATAAAGCCTGCCACATAGCGGTTCCGTGGCTTGTTATAGATCGTCATCGGATCATCCAATTGCTGGATGGAACCGCCTTTCATCACGGCAATCCGGTCGGCCAGAGTCATGGCCTCGATCTGGTCGTGCGTCACATAAATCATGGTGTTGCCGAGGCGCTGGTGGAGGCGTTTGATTTCGACACGAAGTTCGGCGCGCAACTTGGCGTCCAAATTCGACAAGGGTTCATCGAACAAGAATACGTCTACATCCCGTACCAGCGCACGCCCAATGGCCACACGTTGGCGCTGGCCGCCTGAAAGAGCCGTGGGCTTGCGGGCCATCAATGGCTCAAGTTGCAAAATTTCAGATGCGCGTTGAACACGCTTGGCAATTTCGTCTTTGCCCATGCCAGCAACACGCAAACCGAAGGATAAATTCCGCTCCACCGTCATCTGCGGATAAAGCGCATAGGATTGGAACACCATGCCAATGCCACGATCCTTGGGCTCTTCCCAGGTCACGTTCTTGCCTTTGATAAATACAGAACCATGCGAAGGTTCGAGCAAACCGGCAATGCAGTTCAGCAATGTTGATTTGCCGCAGCCAGATGGGCCGAGCAGGACCAGAAATTCACCATCCGCTATATCAAGATCGAGCGACTTCAAAACCTGCACGGCACCATAGCTGAGCGCCAAACCACGCACCGAAACGCTGGGAGTAGAATTCTCTTTCATGTGATCAACCTTTAACAGCGCCAGCTGCAATGCCGCGTACAAAATATTTGCCCGAGAAGAAATAGATGGCGAGCGGCACGATGCCCGTGAGCAGCGTGGCCGCCATATCAACATTATACTCTTTGACGCCTTGGCCGGTGTTGACGATGTTATTAAGTTGCACGGTCATGGGATAATTGGTGGGGCCAGCGTAAATAACACCGAACAAGAAGTCGTTCCAAATGCCTGTGACTTGCAAAATGACAGCAACGATCATAATGGGCAGCGACATAGGCAGGAACACTTGGAGCAGGATGCGCCAATAGCCAGCACCATCCACGCGTGCCGCTTTGAAAAGCTCTTGCGGCAGTGATGCGAAATAATTGCGAAACAAAAGCGTGAGCAACGGCAAGCCAAATATCGTGTGAACCAAAACCACCGCGGGTAATGTCGAAAAAATACCTAGCCAGCGCGTGATGATCACAATGGGATAGAGCATCACCACATAAGGTATGAAACTGGCCAGCAGCAAGATTGTGAAAAAAGTTTCTGAATATTTGAATGGCCAATTGGCAAGCGAATAGCCGGCCACACAAGCCACCGTGATTGAAACAATCGTTGAAGGCACAGTGATTTTCACCGAGTTAATAAATCCAGGCAAAATGCCTTCACAATAAAGCCCTGTGCATGCGTGAAGCAGCGCTTTATTCCAAGGATAGGTTGTGAAATTAGCTGAAGGTGTGAACAAATTGCCTTCACGAATGGCATCCAAATCTTTGAAAGACGTGATGAGCATAATATAGAGAGGAAACAGAAAGAACACGCAACACAAGAGCAAAACGCTATAAACAATCACCCGCGGCAACGTGAACAGCTTCTTGGGTTTTGGGCCCGATGGAATAATGGATTGGACCGTCATGCCTATTGCCCTCTCTTGCCGAACTCAAGCCTGATCCACGGAATCAAGATCACTGCCATGGACAAAAGCATGACAGTAGATGCCGCCAGTGACTGGCCAAGATTGGCAGTAAAATTCTGATAGATATACCGCGACGGCACATCTGACGAAACGCCTGGCCCCCCATCAGTGATAGCCAGAACCAAATCATAAATGCGAATGGCACCTGAAGCCACGAAAACAAACGTCGTGACCAACACCGGCTTCATCATCGGAATTACGATTTGGACATAGGTGCGCCACGATGGAATGCCGTCAATTTTTGCTGCCTTCCAAATTTCTTCATCCACGCCACGAAGGCCTGCCAGCATCAGCGCCATCACAAAGCCCGTGCCTTGCCAAAGCCCTGCAATCACAATGGCATACATCACCATTTTTTGATCCGCTATCCAGCCGAATGAAAAACTCTCCCAACCCAAACCACGCACGGCTTTTTGCAAGCCGTATTCGGGCGAAAATATCCAGGCCCACACATGGCCTGTGACGATGAAAGATAGAGCAAATGGATAGAGATAGATGGTTCGAAAAATCCCTTCGGCGCGGATTTTTTGATCCATCAAAACGGCGATTAAAAATCCAAGTGACATCACAAACGCGATAAACAAGACTGCGTAAGTTATGACATTGGGAAACGACCCAGCACATTTAAGCTCCCACCCAGCTTGCCCTATCTTGCTGATGGCCGGACAATCCATCCATCTGCTGGTATTGAACAAACGAGTATAGTTGGCAAGGCCGTTGAATTTTTCCCACCATTCACCGGGAGTGAACAGGGGTAGGATTTTGATTGAAGTAAATGAAAAAGCTACTGTCCAGATCGTGCCCCCCACGAATACAAACAGTGCAATTAATATCATAACCAAAGAGCCAAATTTTGATTGCTGATTTTCATATGGCGCAAACCAGACCACCATGGCTGTGGGAACGACAACTGAAAGCAATCCGAGCAGCGAAGGAGACCAGCTGAAGGGCGAAGCAGCAATCGCTGCAGAATCGGCCAAATACATCGCAGCGAGAAACAAGATAAAAATGACCGCAAGAAAAATCGCTTTGTGTTTGACTTTGCGAAATGGAATATCAAGCAAACTGAGAGCAATGCCTAGCAAGACCACAAAGAATGTAGCACCCGCTACACCACTGAAATTTGCCCAAGATTGCCACCCCATCCCCACCAAGAACGAGGCCGTTACCGCCGACGCAAAGGCAAAATCCCCGACACGGTTTGAGAGATGTGGCGATTCAAAGCTACCTTGGAAAGCCCGCTTGCCAAACACCGCAGCGCCATAGATTGCACCCGCCATTCCAATTATTTTAAATAGAAAAACACTCACAGCGGCAAATCTATCGCCACCTCCCAGCGTTGCTTTAAAGTCAACAAACCATCTCGCTTGGTCAAACAGTATATAGGCCAAAAAGCCAAGAGTGGCGGCGATTGCCACGGCCATAGAATAGATAATGACCGCAGGAAGACGGTC
>JAGWUY010000022.1 GCA_028868255.1 Alphaproteobacteria bacterium
CGCAAACTTAATAACGAAAAAATTGTCATTGCCACACATAACAAGGGCAAGCTGGAAGAATTTTCTCAGCTGCTCAAGCCTTATGGCGTGTCCACATTTTCAGCAGGCGGCCTTGGTCTTGCCGAGCCTGAGGAAACAGAAGACAATTTTCGCGGCAATGCCCGCATCAAGGCGCTGTTTGCCATGACACATTCAGGCCACATCGCCGTGGCTGATGATTCTGGCCTGTGTGTGGATGCGCTGCTTGGTGAGCCTGGCGTCTATACCGCTGATTGGGCCGGCCCGACGCGAGATTGGAACCAGGCCATGCGCCTTGTGGAAGAAAAGCTGCAGGCGGCAGGTGCCGTAACCCCCGCCCAGCGCAAGGCACAATTCAAATGCACGCTATGTGTGATGTGGCCTGATGGGGTTGAGCGCTATTATGAAGGTGTGGCGCATGGCCATCTGGTGTGGCCGCCGCGCGGGGCTTTGGGCCATGGCTATGACCCAGTTTTTGTGCCGGATGGGCAGAGCAAAACCTTTGGTGAAATGAGCCACGACGAGAAAAACAAGATTTCCCACCGCGCCAAGGCGCTCGAGCAATTGCTCCGTGATCTCCTCTGAAGAGGCTTTCGGCGTCTACGTCCATTGGCCCTTTTGCAAGGCCAAGTGCCCCTATTGCGATTTCAACAGCCATGTGCGCCACGGCGCTGTTGACCATATGGCCTATGCCCGTGCGTTGACGCATGAGTTGGATTGGATGCGTGAACGTTCCGGCCCCAAGGCCGTGAGCAGCATTTTCTTTGGTGGTGGCACGCCCTCGCTCATGCCACCTGAAGCTGTGGGCCATGTGCTGGATCACATTGCCAAAATCTGGGGCATGAGCCCGGATGCCGAAATCACCTTGGAGGCCAACCCCACCAGTGCGGAGGCTGAAAATTTTCGCGGCTATCGCAGTGCGGGCGTCAACCGCGTTTCGGTCGGCGTTCAGGCGCTGAATGAAGCCGATTTGCAGGCACTGGGCCGCCAGCACACGCCGGAAGAAGCGTTGCAGGCCTTTCGCCTGGCCGCCAAAATTTTCCCGCGTGTGTCGTTTGACATGATCTATGCCCGCCCCCAGCAAAGCCTTGGCGCCTGGCGCGCCGAGCTTGAGATTGCGCTCAAAGAACAACAGGGCCACATGTCGCTCTATCAACTCACCATTGAGCCTGAGACGCGCTTTGGCGATTTGTTTGAATTGGGCAAGCTGACCATTCCGGATGAGGACCATGCGGCAGCGCTGTATGAACTCACCCAAGAGATGACGGCGCTTTATCAGCTTCCGGCCTATGAAATTTCCAACCACGCCATGCCCGGCCATGAGAGCCAGCACAATCTGCTCTATTGGCGCTATGGCGAATATGCTTGCGCGGGGCCGGGTGCGCATGGCCGCATTGCGCAGGGTCCAAACCGTTTGGCATTGATGAGTGAAAAGCATCCCGAAACTTGGCTTAAACTGGTTGAAACCCGTGGCCATGGGTTGATAGATGATGGGCTGTTGACACCGCCAACCCAAGCGCCTGAATATCTGCTGATGGGACTGCGCATCAAAGAGGGCATCGACCTTTCACGTTACGCCGCATTGGCGGGAGCAGCCATGGATGTGACCAAAATTGAAGCGTTGGAAAATCTCGATCTGGTGCAGCGACAAGAGGGCCGGTTGATGGCCACACCACGCGGGCGGCCCATTCTCAACGCCATCATCCGAGAGCTGCATGGCTGAGTATTTCATTGGCCCCAACCGGTTTGAGGCACCCTCGCTGGCGGCGGGGCTTTATGTGTGCGCCACTCCCATTGGCAATCTGGGCGATGTGACGCTTCGCGTTTTGGCCACACTGGCGGCGGCCGATTTTATATTATGTGAAGATACGCGTGTGACATCGCGCCTTTTGGAACGCTTTGGCATTCGCAATTCCATGAAGCCTTATCACGAACATAATGCTGAGCAGGTGCGCCCGGCCATTATCGCTGGGTTGAAGGAAGGTAAAAGTTTTGCGCTCGTGTCTGATGCGGGTGTGCCGCTGGTGTCTGACCCTGGCTACCGGCTGGTGCAGGCTTGCATTGCAGAGCATATTTTTGTCACCGGCCTGCCTGGTGCGTCAGCCGTTTTGACAGCGCTTGCCCTGTCTGGCCTGCCCACCGACACTTTCACTTTTCTGGGTTTTTTGCCGCAAAAACACAAGGGCCGGGTTGATCTGCTTTCGTCGTTCAAAGCTGTGCCATCGACTTTGATTGCCTTTGAAAGCCCGCACCGCGTCATTGATGCGCTCAGTGATATTCATGTGGCCTTGGGGGATCGCCCTGTGGCGGTGGCGCGGGAATTGACCAAGCTGCATGAAGAAATCTTGCGGGGCACGGCCCTTGAGATTCATGCCACACTGTCATCGCGCGAGTCGGTGAAAGGTGAAATCTGCATTGTCATTGCGCCGCCCACAGGTGAAGCACACGCCAGCAGCGAGGATGAGATTGAAGCGGCCATCACGCTTGCCTTGGCCGAGAATGCGCCTTCCAAGGCGGCCAATCTTGTGGCCAAGCACATGAATATGAAGAAAGAGGATATTTATGCCCGCATCCTCAAACGCAAATAGAAAGAAATTTGAGCGCCGTGGCCGTGCTGCTGAGACGGCAGCGCTGATCCTGCTCACCCTCAAAGGCTACCGCCTTTTGGCGCGGCGGTTTAATTCGCGTCTTGGGGAAATAGACTTGATCATGCGCAAGGGCGAAACCACTGCTTTCATTGAGGTCAAGGCGCGCTCCACAATGGATGCCGCTGTCGCGTCTGTCACGCCTTATCAATCCAAGCGCATCGCCGCTGCAGCCTCATTATGGATGGCGCGAGACGCGAAAGCAGCGCAAGGCTTTTGCCGGTTTGATATCGTGGCGGTGAACGCCTATCTTTGGCCCGCCCACATTCCCAATGCCTTTTCAGGAGTCTGACAATGAGCCTCAAGATCGCAGTGCAATGCGACCCGATTGAACTGTTTAACATTGAAGGCGATTCAACATTTGCCATGATGTTGGAGGCACAGGCACGCGGGCACAGCCTGTTTTACTATCATGTGAAGACACTGGCTTATTGCAACAGCAAGCTCAGCGCAGAAGGCCACGATGTGACGGTGCAGGATGTGAAGGGTGCGCATTATCAGCTTGGCCCCAAGCGGCGCATTGATCTTGCCACTCAAGACGTCATTCTCATGCGGCAAGACCCGCCTTTTGACATGGGCTACATCACCGCCACGCATTTGTTGGATATGATCCACCCCAAGACGTTGGTGGTGAACGACCCCGCAGAAGTGCGCAATGCCCCAGAAAAGCTTTTCATCCTGAAATTCCCTGATCTCATGCCCCCCACCTTGATCACACGCGATGTGAGCGAGATTGATGCCTTTCGCCGCGAACATGGCGATGTGATTTTAAAGCCGCTTTATGGCAATGGTGGTGCCGGGGTTTACCGCACCTCGAAACAAGACCAGAATTTTTCATCGCTGCTGGAAATGTTTTCGCAGCTTTACAATGAACCTTATATTGCTCAGAAATATTTGCCCGATGTGAGGAAGGGCGATAAGCGCATCATTCTGGTGGATGGCAAGGTGGCTGGCGCGATCAACCGTATTCCCGCTGAGCATGACAACCGTTCCAACATGCATGTGGGGGGGCAGGCCGCCCCAACGCAGCTCACCAAGCGCGAGCATGAAATCTGTGAGGCCATTGGCCCTGACTTGAAAAAGCGTGGGCTGATTTTTACAGGCATTGATGTGATCGGCGATTATATGACCGAGATCAATGTCACTTCACCCACAGGCATCAGGCAGGTGAAGCGCTTTGGTGGGGCTGATATTGCTTCGCTCATCATGGATGCCATTGAGGCCAGACGGTGAGGCCGCTTGACATCATCGCCTTTGATGCGGATGACACGCTGTGGCATAATCTCATTCATTTTGATGCGGCACAGAAGCGCTTTGGTGAGCTGCTGTCGTCTTATATGCCTGCGCAACAGGCCACGGCAACACTGGTTGCGGCGGAAGGGCGCAACATCAAAACCTATGGATTTGGGGTGAAAAGCTTTACGCTTTCAATGATTGAGACTGCGATTGCGATTTCAGAGGGCGCGGTGGAGGCGGCCACCATCACGCAGCTGATTGCCATGGGCCGCGATATGCTGGACCATGAGATAGAGCTTCTGCCCCATGTGGAAAACACGCTGAAAGCCCTGCATGGCGATTACAAATTGCTGCTCATCACCAAGGGTGATTTGCACCATCAGGAGCGCAAAGTTCTGGCCTCTGGTCTTGCGCCTTATTTTGAAGGTGTGGATATTGTGTCTGACAAAACATCACACACTTACAGCCAGATCGTGGCGCGCCATGCCAGTGCGCCGGCCCGTGCTTTGATGGTGGGCAATTCGCTGAAATCTGATGTGCTGCCCATGATCCGTGCGGGCGGCTATGGGGTCTATGTGCCCTTCGCCATCGCCTGGGATTTTGAACATGAAGAGGTGCCGGAGGGCACGGAGCGGTTTTATGAGGTGGCTGATTTAAGTGGGCTGCTTTCCGTTGTTGAGAGCATTTGAAAGAGGTCGTTCTCTAATTGTTCTTGACTCTGGTTTTTACCCTGATAGTCTTATCAATAGGGGCTTGGGGAGAATGCCATGACATCGCGCGTCGGCACGGTTGCATTTCAGGGGGTAGAGGCAGTGCCGGTGGATGTGCAGGCGCAATTTGTCTCCGGTCAGGTGGTGTTTCAGATTGTTGGCTTGGGTGACAAAGCCATTTCCGAAAGCCGTGAGCGGGTGCGCGCTGCTCTTCATGCCATTGGCCTTGCCCTGCCCGGCAAGCGGCTGGTGGTTAATCTTTCGCCGGCGGATTTGCCCAAGGAAGGCAGCCATTATGATTTGCCCATTGCGCTCGCCGTGCTTTGCGCCCTTGGCGTGATCCCGCCTGATTTTTTGGATCGTTATGTGGTGATGGGCGAGTTGGCGCTGGATGGCAGCCTGCTTTCTGTTTCGGGTGCCCTTCCTGCCGCCATGGCCGCCAATGCCCGGGATTTGGGCTTGATCTGCCCAAAGGCCTCGGGGTCCGAGGCGGCCTGGGCGGGCGAAGACCTTGATATTCTGGCCCCTGAAAATCTGATCCAGCTGATCAATCATGTCAAAGGCACGCAAGTTTTAACGCGGCCCAAGCCGCATCTGGCGGTTCTCGATGGAAAACTTCCCGATCTTGCGGACATCAAGGGGCAAGAGGCTGCCAAACGCGCGCTTGAAGTGGCCGCTGCTGGTGGCCATCACATGATCATGGTGGGGCCGCCGGGGGCTGGCAAATCCATGCTGGCACAGCGCCTGCCCTCCATCCTGCCGCCGATGGATGCGCGCGAAATGCTGGATATTTCCATGATCGCCTCTCTCGGGGGTGAATTGAAGGATGGCCAATTGACCAGGCGTCGGCCGTTTCGTGCGCCCCATCATTCAGCCTCCATGCCAGCCCTTGTGGGTGGGGGCCTGAAAGCCAAGCCTGGCGAAATGGCCCTGGCGCATCACGGGGTTTTGTTTCTGGATGAATTGCCGGAATTTCAGCCGCGTGTGCTCGAGGCCTTGCGCCAGCCCATGGAAACGGGTGAGGCCGTGGTGGCGCGTGCCAATTATCACATCACCTACCCCGCCCGTTTTCAACTGATTGCGGCGATGAACCCGTGCAAATGCGGTATGGCCGGAGAGCCCGGTCACCAATGTCGGCAGGGCCCGCGCTGTGCGGCAGATTACCAGCAGCGCATTTCCGGCCCGTTGCTTGACCGCATGGATTTGCAGATTGAGCTTTCGGCGGTGCGCGCGTCTGATTTGGCCCTACCGGCTCCAAAAGAAAGAAGTGCGGATGTTGCTGCGCGTGTGGCCCGTGCGCGCCATGTTCAGGCGCAGCGTTTTGCAGAATTGGGCGCTGCGCATTTGCGCGTCAACGCACAGGCTGATGGTGATGTGTTGGAGGCGATGACGGCACTCGATGCCGCTGGTTTGGCTTTGATCCGTGATGCGGCGGATGCGATGAATCTTTCCGCGCGCGGCTATCACCGCGTGTTGCGCGTGGCCCGCACCATTGCTGATCTGGATGGGGCGGAGCATATCGCACGTCTGCATCTGGCCGAGGCTTTGAGTTATCGCCAGAAGCCTGCTGGCTTGCGCCAGGCTGCTTAAAGCCTGTGGGCAGATTGTGGAGATTCAGACCCTGTTTACCGTAATTTCACTGGGTAATTCTTTTGCAAGGTGAACGTGAGAGACTATGGCATCAGTCAGTTGAGCTAAGTTGTCCATGCAAAAAATGCCAGAAGCGTTGCACGCCGCGCCGGTTTTGACCAAGGGTCAGAACCGTGCTGTGGCATGGATTGCTGTGTGCTCAATTTTGGCCGCAGCGGCCCTCATCTTTCTGGTGCTCTCCGAAATGGAGGGCGGTCATTTTATTGTAGCCAGCGCCACCCTGGTGGTGGGCACTCTTGCCATTTTGCTGGTTGCCATTCGCGCACTGCATGCATCACATGAAAGCCGCATGCACCGCATGTTGACGGCGATGACAGCGGCACAACAGGCGCGCGCGCAAGCTGAAACAGCACTTCGTGAAAAATCCCGTCTGCTCGCCACCATGAGCCATGAAATTCGCACACCCCTCAATGGTGTAATTGGTATGTTAGGCTTATTGCTTGAAACGCCACTGACTGGCGAACAAAAAAACTATGCCACAACGGCCCATGCCTCGGGCCGCACCCTGCTTTCAATTGTGGATGAAATTCTCGATACGGCTAAAGCGCAGAATGTGGCGACCCGCGCACGTGTGGATTTGCACATGCTGGTTGAGAATGTAACTGAACTTATGGCCCCACGCGCTCACGCCAAGGGTATTGAAATTTCCGCCTATATTGGTGCGGATGTACCACCCGTCATTGAGAGCGATGACCTGCACTTGCGCCAAATTCTCTTTAATCTCACAGGCAATGCCATCAAATTTACGCACTCCGGTGATGTTTCAATTGAGATCAATCTGGATGACCAGAGCCGCTTGGTCATGCGCATCAGCGACACAGGAATTGGGATGACCCCCGAAGAGGCCGCAAAAGTTTTTGAAGAGTACGTGCAAGCCAATGATGGCACGGCGCGCAAGTTTGGAGGCACAGGCCTTGGCCTTGCCATCAGCCGCAAGTTGGTTCTCGACATGAAAGGCACAATTAGCCTCTCGAGTGCGCCAGGCGCAGGCAGCTGCTTTGAAGTCATCTTACCGGGGCCATTTGCAAGGAGAACACCCGGAGCTGAACTGCCGCTCAAAGAGCAGACCATCGTGCTTGCTTTGCAGGAAAGCGCCAATACACGCCATTTGGATAGGCGCCTCAGTGCCATGGGTGCCCAAGTCGTTCGCATGACAGAGTTTGCCGAAATTGGCGAGCTGGCTGGCCTTCAAACCCAAATTATATCAGATATTTCATTCGCGCCACATTTGCGCAAATGGGCATTGCGGCAGCGCAAATTGGGCCACGTCCTTCCGAAAATCTGGGTGATGATGCGGGCTGAAGATCGGCGCACCAACAAGACCCTGATTGCGAAGCCCTTTGCTGGTTATCTGTTGAAGCCTCTGCGCCATGCGACCTTGCTTGCACAACTCACGGGTGCCCGTGGAGATGCTGTGGCGCAGGCGGCACAAGCCTTGCGCGACATGGCGCAAAATGCAAAACCAAAGTCTCGCAGCGGGCTTTCCATTTTGCTGGCAGAAGATAATCCAGTCAATGCCTTGCTCATTCGCACCATGCTCTCTCGTAAAGGTCATAAGGTGCATCACGTCAATAACGGGATCGATGCATTGGCCCATCTCGCAACGGGCGCAAAAATTGATCTGGCCTTGTTTGATGTAGAAATGCCCAAACTTGATGGGCTTGAAACAGCGCGGGCCGTGAGGGCGCACGAACGAGAAATTGGCACTTCTTTGCCTCTACCTATTCTGGCGCTTACAGCCAATGCTCGCGCAGAGGATATTGCCGCTTGTTTGGATGCAGGCATGAACGCGCATCTGGCCAAACCATTTGAACAGCTTGATCTGGAAGAAAAACTCATCACTTTGTCAGGGCAGAGACAAGCGGCCTAGTTGAACTTGCGCGGAGGTCTTTTACGTCGCGGCTTTGTCATGTATTTCTGCAATAAAACCAGCAGGATCATGCGGCGTGACAATTCAAACACCAACAGCAAGCATTGTAGGCCTTAGATTACGACTTGCACAATCGCCTGCAGAGATTCGTGCAGCACAGACGCTGCGTTATGCTGTTTTCTACGATGAACTGGGCGCAGAAATGCCGTTCGATCACGGCCGCGAAAAAATTGATGTCGATGACTTTGACACAATTTGCGATCATCTGCTTGTGATTTCATCAGGCTCAACGTTCAACCCTGATCTTGCTGTTGAAGATGGGCATGTGGTTGGCACTTACCGCCTGCTCCTCCAACATAAGACCGAACGAGGTCGCGGGTTTTATGGAGAGGCAGAATTTGAACTTTCCTCTCTTTTGGTGCGCCACACTCGATTGAAGTTTCTCGAACTCGGTCGATCTTGCATCTTGCCCGCCTATCGCGGAACGCCTGTGGTTGAATTGTTGTGGCAAGGCATTTGGAATTATGTGCGTGAAAACAAGATTGATGTGATGATTGGATGCGCAAGTTTTGATGGCATTGACATTTCTCCACATATTGCCGCGCTTCATTTCTTGACGCGGGACATGACCGTGCCAGATCAATGGCAGGTTCGGGCACAGCCGGGACGTGCGGTTGACCTCGGCAATAAACCTGTAACCATGCCGGATCTCAAAACTCTGCTTACCCGTCTGCCCCCACTGATCAAAGGCTATCTCCGCCTTGGCAGCTATTTTGGGCGTGACGCCGTTATTGACCGAGCCTTCAACACCACCGATGTTCTGGTGGTGTTGCCGGTGGCCAACATTAACCCGCGCTACTTTGCACGCTTTGGCGAACCGCTGGTCAACCGTTGATGTCAAAGGCGGCAATCGCTGCGAGATTGACGATATCATTGGTTGTGGCGGCCATCGAGGCGATTTGAACAGACTTGGAAAGCCCAGTCAAAAGCGGGCCAACCACTGTCACGCCGCCCAATTGTTGCAGCATCTTGGTGGAGATTGAAGCCGAATGTGCCGCCGGCATCACCAACACATTGGCCGGGCCCTTCAAGCGACAGAAGGGATATTGCGCCATGCTTTCAGCAGAAAGGGCCACATCGGCTGCCATTTCACCATCATATTCAAAATCAACTTTACGCCCATCCAGCACTTTTACGGCGCGTCGTACATATTCTGAACGCTCGCCCTTGGGATAGCCAAAGGTGGAATAAGACAGCAACGCCACGCGCGGCTCAGCGCCAAATCGGCGCGCCACACCTGCTGCTTCCTGGGCAATATCGGCCAGTTCTTCAGCCGTCGGCAATTCATGAATTGAGGTATCCGCAATGAACACCGTGCGGCCGCGCACCAATGCCATTGAAACAGCGATAGGGCGGTGGCCCACCCTGGCGTCAATGGCGCGGCGGACATTGTCAAAAGCAACCGCATAGTTGCGCGTGAGGCCCGTCACCATGGCATCAGCATCGCCCAAGGCCAACATGCAGGCGCCGAAAATATTACGATCTTGATTGGCCATGCGCTGGCAATCGCGGTGCAGAAAACCTTCGCGCTGCAAGCGACCATAGAGAAAATCGCCATAATCAATCGTACGTTCTGAAATGCGCGCGTTGAGAATTTCAACATTCTCATGGAGTTCAATGCCAGATGCGCTCATGGCACGGGCAATAGCATCGTCACGCCCGATCAATATGGCTTTGCCTAAGCCTTGGCTGGCGAAACTGTGGGCGGCACGAATCATCCGCTCTTCTTCGCCTTCAGCAAAAATCACACGGCGCGGCTGGGTTTTGACATACGAATAGACGTTTTGCAGCGTGCCAGCGATGGGATCAAGCCGCGCCGAAAGTTGGGCTGCATAGGCCTCCATGTCTTCAATATTTTTGCGGGCGACACCTGTGGCAATGGCAGCTTTGGCGACAGCAACGGGAATGCGTGAAATAAGTCGAGGGTCAAAAGGCGCGGGGATCAGATATTCACGCCCGAATGAAAGCTTGGAGCCATGATAGGCCGCCGCCACTTCATCTGGCACATCTTCACGCGCCAATTCGGCCAAGGCTTCTGCCGCCGCAATTTTCATTTCCTCATTGATGGTGCGAGCGCGCACATCCAAAGCCCCGCGGAAGATATAGGGAAAGCCCAGAACATTGTTGACCTGATTGGGATAGTCAGACCGACCCGTGGCCATGATCGCGTCAGACCGCACGGAAGCCACATCTTCTGGCAGAATTTCAGGATCAGGATTGGCCATGGCGAAGATGACGGGGTTGGGTGCCATGGATTTCACCATATCTGTCGTCAAGGCCCCGGCAACAGACAGCCCAAAGAAAACATCTGCGCCCTTCATGGCGTCTGCCAAGGTGCGGGCATCGGTAGGTGTGGCGTGGGCTGATTTCCACTGGTTCATGCCTTCGGTGCGGCCTTGATAAACCACGCCCTTGGAATCACAAAGAATGACATTTTCAGACGGCACACCGAGCGACTTTACCAGCTCAATACAGGCGATGGCCGCTGCGCCTGCGCCATTGCACACGAGTTTGAAATTTTTGATGTCGCGCCCAGTGATGTGCAGTGCATTGATCAAGGCTGCTGTTGAGATTATCGCTGTACCATGTTGGTCGTCATGGAAAACGGGAATATCCATCAATTCGCGCAAGCGCTGCTCGATTATGAAGCAGTCCGGAGCTTTGATGTCTTCTAGGTTGATACCGCCAAAAGACGGACCGAGATATCGCACCGCACCGATGAATTCGTCAACGTCTTTGGTATCTACTTCAAGGTCAATGGAATCAACATCTGCAAAGCGTTTGAACAGAACGGCCTTGCCTTCCATCACCGGCTTTGAGGCCAAAGCACCCAGATCGCCCAAGCCCAAAATAGCCGTACCGTTGGAGATGACCGCAACCAAATTGCCTTTCGAAGTATAGTCATAGGCTGCATCTGGGTTTTCAGCGATGCGCCGCACTGGAACGGCAACACCTGGGCTATAAGCCAATGACAGGTCACGTTGGGTGGCCATGGGCTTGGTGGGGGTGATTTCCAGCTTGCCCGGTTTGCCGCGCTGGTGGAATTGTAGCGCTTCTTCATCAGTAAACGAAGGGCGGGGAGCACGGCGTGGCGGTTTGTTCATGGACGTCTCATTTTTTGTGGTTCGGCGCAGCATAGCCGAAATTTGCCACGTGGCAAAAGAGGGTTGGCGAACACCGGCCAAACTCTGATATGGGACAATTATGGACGCCAGTACCGACAACCCGGCAGAGTTGAAAATGGCACCGCCTGATGGGGCGGCGACACCCATGATGGCGCAGTATCTGCGGATTAAAGTAAAATACCCTGATGCTTTGCTGCTTTACCGCATGGGTGATTTCTACGAGTTGTTTTTTGAAGACGCGGAAAAAGCCTCTGCCACACTGGGCATTGCGCTTACCAAACGCGGCAAGCACCAGGGTGCTGATATTCCCATGTGCGGTGTTCCGGTTCATGCCATCGACCAATATTTACAAAAATTAATCCGCCACGGCCACCGCGCAGCCATTTGCGAGCAGGTGGAAGACCCAGCAGAGGCCAAGAAGCGCGGGGCAAAATCCGTGGTCGCGCGCGATGTGGTGCGTCTGATTACGCCCGGCACTTTGACCGAAGATTCACTTCTCGATGCCAAGGCCCGCAATTATCTGGCGGCCCTTGCGGCCTTCAAAGCCAGTGGCGAGATGGCGCTGGCCTATGTCGATATTTCGAGTGGTGAACTCGCCGTTGCCACCACAGATGAGGCGCGGCTGGGGGCTGACCTTGCCCGCCTCAGCGCGACAGAAATTTTGGTAGGTGCGGCTGTTTCAGATGATCCATTGATAGCGGATGCTTTACGATTTTCCGGCGCCGCAATCACTGACCTTGCGAGCAGCAGATTTGACAGTGTTTCCGGCGAACATCGCCTCAAACAGCATTTTGGCGTTGAAACGCTTGAGGCTTTTGGTGACTTTCGCCGCGTGGATGTGGCAGCGCTCGGTGCGTTGATTGACTATATTGCCATCACCCAAGTGGGTCAGATGCCCTATTTGCGGCCCCCCCGGCGCGAGGCGGCGGAAGCTGGGCTTTTAATTGATGCGGCCACCCGCGCCAATCTGGAATTGACCCGCAGTTTAAATGGCGAGCGCAAAGGCAGCTTGCTGGCCTGTTTGAGCGAAACTGTGACAGCGGCAGGTGCCCGCGCCTTTGCCGATTTGCTGTCCAGGCCTTTGGCCGATGCGACGCTGATCAATGAACGCCTCGATATGGTGTCCTATTTTCAAGGTGATGAGCGCCTGTGCGACAGGCTGCGCGACGCGCTGGTGGCCATGCCCGATCTGGAGAGGGCTTTGGCGCGCATCACATCCGGCCGCGGAGGCCCGCGTGACCTTGCTGCCGTTCGTGACAGTATTTTTGCCTGCAAGACGATGCTTGCAGTGATCCACGCGCAAAAAACATTGCTGGGTGAACCCGATCAGCTTTCGCTCATGCTGAGACAGTTGGGTGCTGCTCCCCTCAAATTGGCAGAAGCCTTGCAACAAGCCCTTGCTGTGGAATTACCGCATCTGGCACGTGATGGCGGCTTTATTGCGCCGGGCTATGCCCTGGAGTTGGACGAAAACCGCAAGTTGCGCGATGACACACGGCAGGTGATTGCCGCGTTGCAGAGCCAATACGCTGAATCAAGTGGCGTGAAAGCCCTCAAGATCAAACACAACAACATGCTGGGTTATTTTATCGAAGTGACGGCTCAGCAAGCCGAGCTTCTCAAACTTTCGGATGCCGATCAGCGCTTCATCCACCGCCAGACCATTGCTAGCGCGGTGCGGTTCACCACAGTGGAACTCGGTGAGCTTGAGCAGAAAATTGCGCTTGCGGCCTCACGCGTGTTGGCGCTGGAACTGGATTTTTTTAAGGCTTTTGTTGATGAGATTGTTGCCTTGCGGGCCGTGCTTTCATCAGCTGCGATGGCGCTGGCGATGATTGATGTTTTCACCAGCGCTGCCTTCCTTGCGCGCAATCGCCGTTATGTGCGTCCTATTGTAGATCAGAGTTTGCAGTTTGAGATCAAGGCCGGCCGGCACCCAATTGTGGAAGAAGCTCTGCGTGGCAAAGCCGAACGTGGCTTTGCCGCCAATGATTGTGATTTAAGCGATGCCCACAAAAAACTGTGGCTGCTCACCGGCCCCAACATGGCGGGCAAATCCACCTTTTTGCGACAGAATGCGCTGATTGCGATCATCGCTCAAGTGGGGCTTTTTGTGCCAGCCCAAAGTGCGCATATTGGTGTAGTTGACCGGTTGTATAGCCGCGTGGGCGCTGCCGATGATTTGGCGCGCGGGCGCTCAACCTTTATGGTGGAAATGATTGAAACGGCGGCTATTCTCAACCAGGCGACACCGCGTTCACTTGTCATTCTCGATGAGATTGGACGTGGCACAGCAACATATGATGGACTTTCCATTGCTTGGGCGACACTTGAACATTTGCATGATGTGAACCAGTGTCGCGGTTTGTTTGCCACGCATTATCATGAATTGACCGCACTCACCGCACGCCTGAACCAGCTTTATTGTGCCACAATGAAAGTGAAGGAATGGAAGGGAGATCTGATTTTTCTAAATGAGGTGGCAGCGGGATCTGCAGAGCGGTCTTACGGCATTCAAGCCGCAAAATTGGCGGGCATGCCAACTGCCGTTATTCAACGCGCCGGCGAAGTGTTGAAGCGTTTAGAGCAAGGCAAAGGGCAAGGTTCCAAAGTGACCGTGCTGGAAGAACTTCCTCTTTTTTCAGCAACCGCTAAGGTGCCCGCATCCTCTGCCGAGCCTGATGTTTTGCGCGAACGCTTAAACACCATATCTCCCGATGAGGTTTCACCACGCGAGGCCCACGCCCTGATCTATGAACTCAAAGACATTCTTTTGAAACTGAGCCCTCGGTCATGATGACTCCCGAAGACAATTTCTCCGAAGCGTTGAACGCCCTGCCGACCACTGACATTTTGGCTACGCGCAATGCGGCATCTGGCTTGATCAAACAGTGCCTGACTGAAACACGGCACTTGGCCGAGAAGCGGCTGTTGCAGGATGGCCAAGGCACACAGTGCGCTGAGTATCTTTCGCGCGTTGAAGACAACATCATCCGCAGTGTGATTGAATTTGCCAGCACAAAAGTTTTTCCCGGTGCTGCACCCACGGGGCTATCGGTGATTGCAGTGGGCGGCTACGGACGTGGCACATTGGCACCGGGTTCTGATATTGATCTGCTGTTTTTGATGTCTGGTACTGAAAAGGACCGCACGGCGAAGGTCACGGAATTTTTGCTTTACGCTCTGTGGGATGCGCGTCAAAAAGTGGGTCATGCCACGCGCAGCATTGATGACTGCATTAGGCTTGCAAAGGGTGATAACACGATCCTCACTTCGATTCTGGAGGCCCGCTACATTTGTGGCTCTGTGGGTTTGTTTAATGATCTGGTAGCGCGCTTCAGACGTGAGATCGTGCAAACAAGTGCTAAAAAATTTGTGACCGAAAAGCTGGCAGAGCGCGATCAGCGCCATACAAAGTCAGGCGATAGCCGCTATGCGGTGGAACCCGATTTAAAAGACGGCAAAGGTGGTCTTCGCGATCTGCACACATTGTTCTGGATTGCCAAATTTCTGTTTGACACCAATTCTCCCGACGAGCTTTCAGAAAAAGGGGCTTTTTCAGCAGCTGAATTGGCACGCTTTCGCAAATGTGAAGATTTTCTGTGGGCTGTGCGCTGCCATTTGCATTTCATCGCCAAGCGCGGGGAAGACCGATTGAGTTTTGATCGGCAGGTTGAGATGGCGGAGCGGCTGGGCTACAAATCTCATCAGGGGCTTCGCGATGTTGAGCGTTTTATGAAGCACTATTTTTTAATCGCCAAAGATGTGGGCGATCTGACCCGGATTTTTTGTGCCAGCTTGGAAGCCAAGCAGTTTAAAGATGTGCCTTCACTCTCACGCATGATCGGGCGGCTAATACCTCGCCGGGATACAGGCATAAAAGGCAACACGGATTTCAAAATTGAAAGCGGCCGCATCAGCGTTGCAAGACCAGATGTATTTAGCAATAAGCCCATCAACATGTTACGCATCTTCAAGCTAGCGGGGCACACCGGCATTGAAATTCATCCCGATGCATTGAAAGAGATACGAAAATCGTTGCGTTTACTTGATGATCATGTTCGAGCCGACCCTGAAGCAAATGCTATTTTTCTCGAAATACTGACAGCAAGTTTAACACCTGAAACACTGCTGCGCATGATGAATGAAACGGGTGTGTTGGGGCGTTTCATTCCGGAGTTTGGCAGAATCGTCGCCATGATGCAGTTTTCAATGTATCACCACTATACAGTCGATGAACATTTGATCCGCGCGGTTGGCATTCTCTCACAATTGGAGCAAGGGCTGCTCTCTGGCGATCACCCGCTTTCTGCCTCGCTGTTTCCCACACTCAAATCTCGCCGTGTGCTTTATGTGGCAACGCTGCTGCATGACATTGCCAAGGGGCGCAAGGAAGATCACTCCATTGCTGGTGAACGCGTGGCACGTGAACTTTGCCCGAGGCTGGGATTGAGCGAGGGCGAAACGGACACTGTGGCCTGGCTGATCCGCTATCATTTGCTGATGAGTGAAACGTCGCAGATGCGCGATCTGAATGATTTCAAAACCATTCTTGATTTCACTTCGATTGTGCAAAGCCCAGAGCGGCTGAAGCTGCTGTTGATTTTGACAGTGGCTGATATTCGCGCGGTGGGGCCTGGTGTGTGGAATGGCTGGAAGGGGCAATTGTTGCGCACGCTTTATGCTGAATCCGAGCCTGTCCTCAGTGGCGGTCATACTGCCGTGTCACGCAAGGAGCGCGTGTCTGAAGCGCAGCATCAATTCCTGCAGAAATTTCCCGATTGGAATGACGAGCAAAAGAAAAAAGCTGTTGCCCGCCATTATGACCCCTACTGGCTTAATGTTTCGGTAGAACGGCAGTTGCGCCATCAAGCGTTGATCGACCGCGCGCCGGAGCGAGAGGCCGTTACCGATATTCACACCGATGCTTTTGCAGGTATCACCGAAATTACGGTTTATACACCCGACCATCCACGGCTTTTGGCTTTGGTCACCGGAGCCTGCGCTGCTGCGGGTGCCAACATTATAGGAGCCCAAATCTTTACGACGCCCGGGGGTATGGCGCTGGATACGATTTTGCTGCAGCGCGAATTTGTGGGCGAGGATGACGAGCGACGGCGCGCCAAGCGGGTGTGTGACTCCATCATCAAGACGCTACATGGGCAATTGCGGTTGCGCGATGCGCTGGCTGGTGCACAGGAGGTGCAGGGCCGCGCCCGCGCCTTTACTGTGGTTCCACGGGTGATTTTTGACAATGAGTCCTCTAACAAGCAATCCGTGATCGAAATCAATGGGCTTGACCGCGTGGGGTTGTTGCATGGTTTGACTGAGGCTCTGTTTCACCTCAACCTCAACATTGCATCCGCCCATATTGTGACCTATGGCGAAAAGGCAATTGATGTGTTTTATGTGACGGATTTGACAGGGGCCAAGATCGAAAATCGGCAACGTCAGGAAGCCATCGAAAAAGCTTTGATGAATGTGCTAAGCCCTGTTGTGCCAGCTTTGAAAGCCAACGCTTAACAATCCGGAGATCTTTGGATTCCATGTCGCTCTTTAAATCAGCCGCCAAGGTGGGCGGTTTTACCATGATCAGCCGGGTATTGGGTTTTGTGCGTGACCAGCTGGTTGCCTTTACGCTGGGCACGGGTGGGGTGGCCGAAGCCTTTTTCATCGCCCAGCGATTTCCGAATTTATTTCGCACTTTGTTTGCGGAAGGGGCTTTCAATTCCGCTTTTGTGCCAATCTTTGCCAAGCGCATCGAAGGCGAAGGGCCCGAAGCAGCGCGCCATTTTGCACAAGAGATTTACTCTGCCTTGTTGGCATGGATGGTATTGTTTTGTACTTTTGCCATGCTCTTCATGCCATGGCTTATTTATGTGATTGCTTGGGGGTTTTCTGGCTCCCCTGAGAAATTGGCGCTCACCACCAAGCTTACTATCATTTGCTTTCCTTATTTGCTGTTCATGTCGTTGACCGCCCTGCAGGGCGGTGTGCTTAACAGTTTGCATCGCTTTACGGCTGCTGCTGCGGCCCCCATTTTGCTCAATCTGGTGATGATCGCTTCTAACGTGGTTGCGTGGTATTTCGGCACCGGAAACTCAGCTGCGACCGGGTATATTTTCGCTTGGGGTTTGACGCTTTCGGGGTTGGCGCAATTTCTGCTTCTGGTCTTTGCTTGCCGTCATGCCAAGATGAGCCTGTGGCCAAAGTGGCCAAAACTGACACCGGATGTGAAGTTGGTGGCGAAACGTTCGGCGCCTGGAATTATTTCTGGCGGCATCATGCAGATTAATTTGCTCATTGCTTCGCAAATTGCCACGGGCCTGCCTCAGGCGGTGGCCAATCTTTATTATGCTGAACGGCTTTACCAATTGCCCTTGGGCATTATTGGGGTTGCGGTAGGCGTGGTGTTGCTTCCTACACTTGCGCGCAAGCTGCGTGCTGGTGACGAAGTGGGGTCACTGGAAACCAGCAACCGCGCCCTAGAATTATCACTGTTCCTGACCTTGCCTGCCGCCGTCGCTTTGATGACCATTGCAGCGCCGATTTTGCACACAGTGTTTGAGCATGGAGCATTTAAATATGCTGATACTTTGGCGGTGACACCAGCCGTGGTGGCTTTTGCTTCAGGCCTTCCCGCCTTTGCCCTCACCAAAGTGTTTCAACCCGGTTTTTTTGCGCGTGAAAACACAGCAACGCCAATGCGTTTTTCGATCATCTCTGTGATTGTGAATATCATAAGCAGTCTGGTGCTTTCACGCTATTTTGGCCATGTGGGAATTGCAATTGGTACTAGTTTAGCAGCCTGGACAAATGCGTTACTGCTTTATGCGCAGCTTTGTCGATTGGGCCATTTTTCGTTTGATGCACGGGCTAAAACGCGCCTGCCGTTGATTATATTGTCCTCGCTCTTCATGGCTGGGGCCTTGCTGGCGGGGAGTTGGATGTTGCGTGGCAATTTTGCTGAGGGCACGAGCTTTATCCACGCTCTATGGGGCCTATGCATTTTGGTGGGGATTGGCGTTTTGAGCTATTTCTCCTTTGCCCAAGCCGTCGGGGCTTTTAGAATTTCAGAATTGAAAGCAGCCGTCAAACGTTAGATAGGACTTTTCACATTTGAAGATTGGGGGCATAAGCCGCCCTGCATTTGAGGACATATTTGACCATGACCCAGTTTACCCCCCGCGTGCTTTCAGGCATGCAGCCCACCGGCAATTTGCATCTTGGCAATTACTTGGGTGCCATGGTCAATTGGGTGAAGATGCAGGATACGCATGAAACGCTCTATTGCGTGGTTGATCTTCATGCCATCACCCAACCCACTGCGGTGTGGGGGGGGCCACAGGTATTGCGCAAATCAATCCGCGAAGTTGCTGCGGCCTATATGGCGGCAGGCATTGACCCCAAAAAATCAGTGCTGTTCAATCAAAGCCGCGTGCATGAACATGCTGAATTGGCTTGGATTTTCAATTGCGTAGCACGCATTGGCTGGCTAGACCGTATGACTCAGTTCAAGGAAAAGGCGGGAAAGGACAAGGAAAAGGCTTCGGTTGGCCTTTATGACTATCCGGTGCTGATGGCCGCTGACATTCTTATTTATCATGCCACACATGTGCCTGTGGGCGAAGACCAGAAGCAACATCTGGAATTGTGCCGCGACATTGCCATCAAGTTCAACAATGATTTCGAAACAGAATTCTTCCCCGTCACAGAACCTGTGATCATGGGCCCGGCCACACGGGTGATGAGCCTTCGGGACGGCACCAAGAAAATGTCGAAGTCTGACGCATCAGATCTGTCACGCATCAATTTGACCGATTCTGCCGACGACATTGCCAAGAAGATTCGCAAGGCAAAAACCGATGCAGACGGCCTGCCATCGGAAGCTGGTGGGTTGAAAGGCCGGCCAGAAGCCGACAATCTGGTGGGCATTTTTGCCGCCCTTGCTGGAGAGACCGTGGAGGCTGTGCTTCAGCAATTTGGTGGTGCGCAGTTTTCAGGCTTCAAGAACGCACTGGCTGATTTGGCCGTGGCCAAGCTTTCGCCCATCAATTCGAGGATGAACCAGCTTTTGGCGGATCCTGGCTATGTGGAAAGTGTGTTGGCCGATGGTGCCGAACGCGCTTCTGCCATCGCGGCACCGATCATGCGCGATGTGAAGAAAATTGTCGGATTCACGGCCTGATTTTGTAACTGAGGTCAGGGGCTTTGCAATTGGTCGATTTCGGCCTATATATATCCGACAAAGGAACTCGACTATGTTCATTCAAACCGAAGCCACGCCAAACCCCGCTACCCTGAAGTTCATTCCAGGCAAACCTGTTTTGCCCGGTTCGACACGGGAATACAAAAAGGCTGCTGACGCGCTGGAATCACCTTTGGCTGAAAAGCTATTCAGCGTTTCGGGTGTGACAGGGGTGTTTCTGGGCCATGATTTTATCACGGTCAGTAAAGGCCAAGGCGAATGGCAACATTTGAAGCCCGCTATTTTGGGCCTGATCATGGATCATTATGTTTCAGGGGCGCCCATTCTTTCCGATGCGGGGCAAATTGAACTTTCGGGTGAGGAATTTTTCGCTGCGGAACACAGCGAGATTGTAAAGACCATCAAGGAGCTGCTGGATAGCCGCGTGCGACCTGCTGTAGCGCAAGATGGCGGCGACATTACTTTCAAAGGTTTCAAGGAAGGCGTGGTTTACCTCAACATGAAAGGCTCATGTGCGGGTTGCCCTTCATCTACCGCCACACTGAAGCATGGCATTGAAAATCTGCTTCGGCATTTTGTGCCAGAAGTCACGGGTGTGAGCCCGGTTTGATCCAAGCCAATTGCATCAGCGTTTAAGACCTAAAATAGGATGCGGTGAATGCGTTTTGTTGTGATTGTGATATCGACAGTGGCGTTTGTTTCTGGCGCTCAAGCTGTGAGTCTTGCGCAGGTGATCCGCGATTGTGGTTCGGATTCCAAAACCTTTTGCAAAGGCGTGGGTTATGGCAAACCGATGCAATCCTGCCTTTCGGGTCATAAAACCAATTTAAAGCCGGCGTGCCGTGCCATTGTGGCAAGGCTGGAAAAAGGCGAACCCGTTAGATTGTTGGGCTGGTAATCACTTGTTCTGGAACTTGGCGGGACGCTTCTCTAGGAATGCGGCCATGCCTTCTTTTTGGTCTTCCAGTGCAAACATGGAATGGATCAATTTCCGTTCCAGCTTTAAGCCTTCTCGCAACGGCATTTCATAGGCAGAAAGCACAGCCTGCTTTGCAGCTTTGACCACGGGTTGAGACAGGCTGGCGATTTTTGTGGCCAGTTTCAACGCTTCATCTTGTAATTGGTCAACGGAAACAATGCGAGCTACGATGCCTATGCGTTCGGCCTCATTTGCATCCATCATGCGGCCCGTCAAAATTAGGTCCATGGCCTTGGATTTGCCGATGGCTTGAACCAAACGCTGCGTTCCACCAACACCGGGAATGATGCCTAAGGTTGTTTCGGGCAACGCGAATTTCGCCGTTTCGCTCGCCAATATAATATCGCAAGCCAGCGCACATTCAAAGCCGCCGCCCAAAGCAAAGCCCGAAACTGCGGCGATCAACGGCTTGGCGATCGTGTTGATGTGATCCCATTCTTGCAGGAAATTTTGAGATGTCACCTCTTCGAAGGTCTTATCCTTCATCTCGCGAATATCGGCTCCTGCGGCAAAGGCCTTATCATTGCCGGTTAAAATAATGGCGCCGATTTTCAGATCAGCTTCAAAATGATCAAGGGCCATATTCATTTCGGTGATCACCGCTGAATTGAGGGCGTTCAGCGCTTTGGGCCGATTAAAAATAATCTTACCAACGGAA
>JAGWUY010000207.1 GCA_028868255.1 Alphaproteobacteria bacterium
TCAATCTCGGAGCAGCATCCGTCCCTCCAAGGTCATAACAGTGAAGTTTAAAGAAGGCCTTTTGCAGTACAGCTTGCCGCCCAATCCCTACACCTTGCTGCGCATAAAAATTAGCGCTCAGCCAGAAGTCTCTAACCTGCGATCATATTTTGCGACCCAAAACCAAACTCGCTCAAAAACACTACATTTTCGTTTTGAGGAACGTGATCAAGTCAGCGCGTTCTTGCACATCTTTCAGTCCGGCAAATGGCATCTTATTGCCGGGGATCATGGCCTTCGGATCTGTAAGATATTGATCCAGACTGGCATCATCCCAAACAGCATTCGCCTGCGCGAAAGTCTTCAAAGCTTCAGAATAATTATAGCCTTCAGCCGCAGCAGTTTTGCGCCCAGCAATACCGACCAAATAAGGCCCAACCTTATTGGTCTTCTCGGTGACAGAATGGCAGGCCGCGCATTTCTTAAAAATCTCTGCACCCTTGGAAGCATCGCCTTCGGCACGGACAACACCAAACTCTGTCAACAAAAAAATAGCGGCAAAAACAACTAGTTTCATAATGTTTTCTCCTGCAGGTAACGTCTTAGCGCACCGCACAGAAACAAAACTAGCACGCTTGCGGCTCGTAAAATTTGATCCGGATCAACCATCATCGCCTTAAGGCGTTTGTGGGGCTACAAAATTTAGCCATGGTCAGCCCCATACCATTAGACTATCGTGAAAACGAGGTTGCACGAGGAAAGAACCGAGTGATCGAGCAGTTAAAGCCAAGATTGGACGTACACAATTCTGAAATGCCCGTATTGTGCCAGGCATGTGAAGCCCGCCATCGTGGCATTTGCGGTGTGTTGACACCCAGCCAATTGGTAACCCTGAGCAAGCATACCACCAAACAGGTTGTTTCGCCCGAACAGCAAATCGCTTTTGAAGGTGAAACCACCAAGCGCTTCGCCAATATTCTGCATGGCGTGGTAAAACTCTCAAAACTCACCGCAGATGGCCGACAACAGATTGTGGGCCTTCAATTTGCGCCCGACTTCATGGGCCGCCCCTTTTCCAAAGAAAATGACTATGCAGTAGAGGCCGCCACCGAAGTTCGCCTCTGTTCATTCCCGCGCAGCACTCTGGAACAACTCACCACCGAATCGCCCGAACTGGAGCATAGGCTGCACCAGCAGACCTTGAAGGAATTGGGCGAGGCGCGAGAATGGATGCTCACATTGGGGCGCAAATCAGCCTCCGAACGCGTGGCCAGCTTTTTGCATTTTATCGCAATGCACATTAATCCGGAAGTCAGCCATACTCATGGCTCACAACAATTTGAAATTCCTCTAAAGCGCAGTGACATCGCTGACTTTCTGGGCCTGACGATTGAGACGGTCAGCCGCCAGTTTACACGCATGCGCCAGGCCGGGGTGATCAAGATCAGCAACAACCGCACCATCGAAATTCCGGATATGGCAAAACTAGCGGCGCTGACGGAAACCAACATACAAGATTAGAACGTTTTGATGGTTGGTGAAGGCATCAAAATCGCCATCGGTCTCTAAAGTCGTTCATCTCTCCTCATCTTGATTTTAAACGGCTTTGGAATACTGAAAACGCGTATTTCGCAGCCAAGCATCAAACTGTGCCGCCACCTGCCGCACCAAAGGCCGCGCCCCATCCTTCACCCTGAAAATATCACCCTCGACAATGCTCAATCCATAAGCATCTTCAGCTGAGACTGTTTGCGCATGTTGCCAATGCATCGCTGCGTCTTCACCAAATTTTGCGAACAGCGCGGCACGGCTAAACGCAAAATCGCACATCAATCTTTCAATAATCCAGCCGCGCACCTGATCACGCGAACCAACAGCAAGTCCGCGCCGCCCAGTCAGATTGCCTTGCGCAACCGCGGCCACGTATCGCCCAGTGGCAACCTCATTTTGCAAAAATCCACCGGCAAACTGGCTGATGGATGAGGGCCCCAAGCCCACAACCACATCACACGGGTCATCAGTATAGCCTTGAAAACTGCGGCGCAGCTTACCACCACGCGCCGCAGTCGCCAAACGATCTTGTGGTTTAGCAAAATGATCAATACCAATCACCTGATAGCCGTTTTTCGCAATACGCCCTGCCGCCCACACTGCACTATGCAAACGCGCTGCTTGATCTGGCAAATCAGTATCATTGATTAGCTTTTGATGTGGTTTCAGCCAAGGCACATGGGCATATCCAAAAAGCGCAATACGGTCTGGGGAAAGCTCAAGCACCTTATCAACGGATGCATGAAATCGCTCTGGGGTTTGCAGCGGCAAACCATAAAGAGCATCAATATTGATAGACGTCACGCCGGCCTCGCGCAAACTCTGCACCACTTTTTGAGTGACCTCAAAACTTTGTGGACGGTTTATTGCTGCCTGCACCAGGGGATCAAAATCTTGAACGCCAATGCTGGCGCGCGTCAGCCCAAACGCCATCATTGCGTCAATGCCGTGTGATTGAATATCTGTGGGGTCAATCTCCAAGCTGACCTCGGTTTCCTGGTCAATCTGGCCGAACCCTTCCAAGGCAGATCTAATTTTTGTGAACTCACATTCTTTAAGCAAACTGGGGCTGCCGCCGCCCAAATGAATTTTGGAAATCGCTTTCCGCGCAGCCAACTTATCGCCAAACAGCTTTATTTCCTTGACTAGGGATGTGACATAAGCAGCAATCGGATCATAACTCAGCGTGTGCTTGGTGTGGCAGCCACAAAACCAACACAGGCGGTCACAGTAAGGAATGTGGATGTAAACAGAAATTGCATCCGCCGCACGCGCCGCCGCCAGAAATTGATTCTCCAAGCCTTGCCCCACGAGAGGCACAAAATGATTTGCAGGCGGATAGCTGGTGTAGCGTGGCAAGTTTTGCGATTGCTGCAAAAGGATTGATTCGACATCGATCATAAAGTTGGTTTTCCGATCTGGTTGGCCAGTGGCAAAATATGCTCACGCTCATAGGCAATGTGCCGCCTGATATTTTCAAAGAAACCGCGCAACATCCAGCTCAAACTCTCCGCACGGTTCCGGTCTTGTTCAATCAAATAGGTCTCGATAGCCAGACATACATCGTCAGCATAATCTTCATCGCTTGCATGTTCTTCCTTCAGGCGTTCAATAGTTCCTGCCAGCAGCAACGGGCCATTATTCAATAAGGCGGGAAAAATCCGTAATTCTTCGTAGGCATGAACGGCGCGAAGCAAAGTGGGCAATGTGCTGGCAAATTCGCGCATTGCCTCAGCATCATCAATAGCAGGCAAGGCATCGGCAATTTTTTCTAGCCTAGCGCAAATATTTTTCTGCTGGTCAAGATAGTCGCCGAGGCGTTGCACCAGCTCGGCAGCCAAGGAGCCAGTCCCGCTCACGGTCGTATGGGGAGATTGCGTTTTGGCCATGGCGCCTCTGCAAATCTGGAAACAGTCAATAGGTCTGAGAGAAAGCAACCTGCACCAGTTTCGGCAGCTAGTCTTTGATTTGAATCAATGAGGCACGCCCGCAAACCTGACACAAGCTTTCAAGCAACACACCGTGTTGCGTTCCTCCTAAACGAACCAGAAGGGCTCACTATGAAAAACGGATTGAGTGCAATTTCAGTTGCCGTAGGGGCTTTTCTGGCTCTTTTGGCTGCAGCCGTCGGGCACGATGAAGCCTTTCGCATCAATATGTGGACGGCATTTGCAGTGCTCGGCATCGGTGCAATACTCTTGTTCAGGCGCGTAGAATTTGCAGCTCCTGGGCAAAAACTGCCTGTGGAAGATACCTCTGGATACTTCGACGAGGTGGTGCGTTATGGCGTGATCGCATCGCTTTTTTGGGGCATTGCTGGCTTTCTGGACGGCATCATGATTGCTTCAGAACTGGCCTATCCCCTTCTCAATCTTGAACCCTATTTGAATTTTGGCCGCCTGCGCCCTCTGCACACGTCAGCAGTGATATTCGCATTCGGTGGCAATGCGTTGATTGCAACGTCATTTTACGTGGTTCAGCGCACGTGTCGCGCCCGCCTGTTTGGTGGCAATCTGGCTTGGTTTGTGTTCTGGGGCTATAATTTCTTTATCGTGATGGCCGGCACTGGCTATTTGCTCGGCATTACCGAAGGCCGCGAATACGCAGAGCCTGAATGGTATATGGATATTTGGCTGACCATTGTGTGGGTTTGCTATCTGTTGGTGTTTTTGGGCACCATCGTCAAGCGCAAAGAACCCCACATCTATGTGGCCAACTGGTTCTATCTCTCCTTCATCGTCACCGTGGCTATGTTGCATCTGGTCAACAACATCTCGATGCCCGTGTCTTTTCTGGGATCAAAAAGTTACTCGGCTTTTTCAGGCGTGCAAGATGCGCTGGTACAATGGTGGTATGGTCACAATGCTGTAGGCTTTTTCCTGACCGCGGGCTTCCTCGGCATGATGTATTACTTCGTGCCGAAGCAGGCCGGCCGCCCGGTGTATTCGTACCGGCTGTCGGTGGTGCACTTCTGGGCGCTGATCTTCACCTACATGTGGGCGGGTCC
>JAGWUY010000208.1 GCA_028868255.1 Alphaproteobacteria bacterium
CAAGGCCAGGTCTGCCATGCCAGAAGCTTCCGCTTCTCTACGCACATGCTCAGCAATGCCCAACAGAAATGTGCCAGTACCTGTCGCCGGATCAAGAATAGTTACGAGTGGATCCGCCAGTCCTTTCATGCCCAGATTTTCACGGAGCGCCCGATTGAGCGCTGCCGTCATATAGCGCACCACTTCAATTGGTGTATAAAACACGCCATATCTTTCACGATCTTCGGGCGCGAAAGTGGCGAGGAAGTGTTCATAGAAATATAGAATCGGGTCGCGACCATCTGCGCCAATCGCCAAAATCTTAGGGCTGAAAGAATTCACTGTATCGCGGATCACCTCAAAGCCAACGCCAATGTCTTCAACAATTTCTTCTTGGCTGAGGACACGCAAAGCCGTTCGCATCAACGGATGTTCTTCCGGCATCTGCTCCCATGAGTTATTGTCGACCAACTTTCCAGTTGCTTCTCGAACCAGTAAAAGACCGAAAGCAAGTGTTTGCGCAAATGCGCCGGAGAAAAGCTTGTCGAAATCCTTTTCTGCATAGCCCGCGGCTTCTGGGTGGGCATACAGCACTTCCTTGAAAACCTTCCGAACCTGATTGAGCGGGTGCTTGGGTTTTTTTTCGTCAACTTCTTTTGGAAGCTCAGGCAATACATCTCGAACAATCCCACGGATCAATTTTGCCGAATGCGCTAATAAAGTTGCCAGTTCCTCGGCATCCGCAGCTGCTGGCGGCAATACCGCTGTTGCGCATAAACGTTCCAACAATGTGAGAAACGGTTTTGCGTCATGCTCGGCCACCAATTTATCGGCTGACTTATCATCCTTATCGGCCGCCAAAGCCTTTTCCGGCACAACAATGGCTTGCCCCGTTTGCTCGGCCCTGCTGAGCAAACGAAAGTCATGAAAATTGCAGGTGGCCCAATTTGAAAGTTCTTTAAATCTTTCAAATTGTAATTTGTCGCCCTGTCTCCAGCTTTCAGGATTTGCAGATTTAGACGGCGCTTTCAGTTCAATAAAAGCCCGCGGCGGTGCGCCAATTTGGATCAAGGCTATATCCGGTCTGCCTACCCCCGCCTTATTATATTCCGGCATGACTTCCAGAATGGGTGCGGCCGGTAAATGGGCTAACAAATCTCTAACAAGCTGTTGAAATGCTGGGGCTAGCGCTGTTTCGGCCACATCTGCATTGGCACGACGCTTGTTTCTGATTTCTTGCGCATAGTTCTGCAGAATCGACGTTGCTGAGTTGGCCATTGTTCAACCTTACGGTTCCGCAAAACAATTGCCAACAGGACATTACAGGCCACCCTTAAGGACAATGCATCCCTCTGCGCATTGCGCCCAACCCAAGATACAGAAGTGAATGGCGGAGAGGGAGGGATTTGAACCCCCGATACGCTTGCGCGTATGCCGCATTTCGAGTGCGGTGCAATCGACCACTCTGCCACCTCTCCGCATTGAAAGGTCGTGTTCGGTCGTGGCGCTTCCATAGTCGGTTGCGTTACACCTGCCAACCCCTAATTCATGCGATATTGACTCGATTTTTGAACCTGCTAGAAGCCCGCCCATGACGATGTCTTCGCCAAAACGCACCAAAACCGTTTAAGCCCCTTCCCCGGTCTTTCCCCCGCGGGGGAGATGGCCCTGATCATGCCCGAAGACAGAGTGCAAATTCTCGGGGGGCGGACACAAAGGACAAGTTTCATGGGTTATAAAGTTGCAGTCGTTGGCGCCACAGGCAATGTGGGCCGTGAGATGATGAATATTCTGGCGGAACGCGAATTTCCCGTGGATGAGTGTTTTGCCATCGCCTCGCGCCGCTCGATCGGCACAGAAGTGAGCTTTGGCGACAAGACCCTGAAATGCATGGATCTCGAAACTTTCGATTTTTCGCGCGTCGATTTCGTGTTGATGTCCGCCGGTTCCGAAATCTCGAAAATCTGGTCGCCCAAGATTGGGGCCACCGGCGCTATCGTGATCGATAACTCATCCTGCTGGCGTTATGACTCGGAAGTGCCGCTCATCGTTCCCGAAGTGAACGCAGCAGCCTTGGAAGAATATATGAAGCGCAACACCAAGCGCAACATCATTGCCAACCCCAATTGCTCCACCGCGCAGCTGGTGGTGGCGCTGAAGCCTTTGCATGACGTGGCCAAGATTAAGCGTGTGGTGGTTTCCACCTATCAGTCGGTTTCTGGTGCCGGCAAGGAAGGCATGGACGAGCTGTGGAACCAGACCAAGGGCATTTTCGTGACTGATCAGCCCACGCCCAAAAAATTCTCCAAGCAGATCGCCTTCAACGTGATCCCGCACATCGACGTGTTCCTCGATTCCGGTGACACCAAGGAAGAGTGGAAAATGGTGGTGGAGACGAAAAAAATTCTCGACCCCAAGATCAAACTGACCGCCACTTGCGTGCGCGTGCCGGTGTTTGTGGGCCATTCGGAATCCGTGAACATTGAATTTGAATCGCCAATGACCGCTGATGAAGCGCGCGATATTTTGCGCGAGGCCCCTGGCTGCATGGTGATCGATAAGCGCGAGCCCGGTGGATACATCACACCGGTGGAATGCGCTGGCGATTATGCCACCTTCATAAGCCGCATCCGCGAAGATTCAACCATTGAAAATGGTTTGAACCTTTGGGTTGTGTCAGACAATTTACGCAAAGGTGCCTCACTCAACACGGTGCAGATTGCCGAATGCATTATCAATCGCGGGCTTTTGAAAAAGGCTGCTTAAGACGATTGAAGGGCGGGATCATCTCCCGCCCTCTTTTTTTGACTTGAAGACTTTATGACTTTGGCAACAACACTTTGTTGATGACATGAATCACGCCGTTGGATTGCTTTACATCGGCAATTGTTACCTTGGCTGTGCCACCTGTTTCATCGGTGACAGTGACGTTCTTACCAACCACTTTAAAGGTCAACATGCAGCCGCCCACCGTCTTTACACTGTGCATGCCGCCACCTGCCTTCACCATACCAATCACGGCCTTGGCCATGACATTTCCGGCCACTACATGGCAGGTTAACACTTTGGTCAATGTCGCTTTGTTTTCAGGCTTTAGAAGATTTTCAACTGTTCCGGCAGGCAAGGCCGCAAAAGCTTCATTGGTGGGGGCAAATACAGTAAATGGGCCTTTGCCTTGCAAAGTATCAACCAGCCCAGCAGCCTTCACTGCGGCCACCAAGGTGGTGTGATCTTTGGATTTCAATGCATTCTGAATAATATTCTTCGATGGATACATAGCCGCGCCGCCCACCATTGGATTTTTCGCAAAGGCGGGTGCAGCGCTAAAGCTGATGGCAAGTGCAAGTGCAACGAGGGATGTTTTCAACATGATATTCTCCTGGAAAGTTGATTTTTGAATTGAGTATTGAAAGTGGGAGCGCGTGGAATGTGCCACGCGCGCCTTCTGCTACATCTTAGGCAGCAGAACCTTGTCGATCACGTGTATCACGCCGTTTGATTGTGCCACATCAGCGATAGTGACATTTGCAACACCGCCCGTTTCATCGGTCACAGTCACCTTGTCACCATCAACCTTGAGCGTGAGTTCGCAACCACCCACAGTTTTCACCTTGTGCATACCGCCATCGGCTTTGACCATTGCTGCCACATCAGCGGCCATGGCCTTGGCTCCAATGACATGGCAGGTGAGGATTTTCACCAACTTTTCTTTGTTTTCGGGCTTGAGGAGTGTGTCCACTGTGCCTGCTGGCAGCGCTGCAAAAGCTTCATTGGTGGGGGCAAACACGGTGAACGGCCCAGCGCCTTTTAACGTATCCGCCAAACCTGCTGCAACGACCGCTGCCACCAAAGTCGTGTGATCTTTGGAGTTCATGGCGTTTTCAACGATGTTCTTGGCGGGGAACATTTCTGAACCACCGACCATTGGGTTTGCAGCCAGAGCGGCGGTTGAAAAAAGGCCAAGCAAGGCCGTGGCAAAGATCATCTTGCGCATTGTCGTCTCCCGATTTGAAATCTTGACTGCGCTTTATTGCGCTGTCTGGCAGTGTTTACGGGCGGTATTGAGTGGTGGTTCAGACTGGGTCAATCACAAAGCAGCAAAGAGCATTCACGAAAATGTGAGGTTGCATTGTGCTGCAGACACTGTGCAGAGTTTCAAAAACTGATGAGCAGCTTAAAACCACCGAAGAACATACGCTTGCCATCAAAGGGCAATTTCGAGCTGTCGAAATTCTTGACGAAGGGATCGTTCATCATGGCTTTCCAACATTTATTGCGGTGGGCCTTGTTCTTGAACATGAGATAAGCGCAGGCCACAGTCTCGCCTTGCTTCAGCTTTACTGATTGCGGGAAGCTGGTGGTTTTTCCTGGCTTCACATCCTCTGCAATCGCTTCCACATAGGCCAAAGCGCCCGCGCGCTGCCAAGCCGCTTTGCTGGCTTTGAGCATTTTTTTGTAGGCTGCCATATTGGCGGTTGGAACGGGAAGTACCATAAAATCAAAATACATCTGGGGAATCTCCTCTTGGC